>JBKQMK010000049.1:0-3099 GCA_052146735.1 Desulfomonilaceae bacterium
CGCACCGCCTCTTCCCGAAACTCCTTAGAATACCGTCCGTGGGGAATCCTTGCCCTTTCCATCGTGACACCTCCGTCTCATCTTTCAATCAAACATTGGTGTCCATCTTTTTCAACTTACCCCATAGCGTTTCTCAACCCAAAAGATGTTGCTGAAGCAAGTGAAAAGGCAGGTGTCTTAGATTTCGAGTGGCACATCGTCGAAAGCCTCGAACTCGAGAATGCGTAACGCTGGCGTTCCAGCCGGCCATCCCGTGTACGCGCCGGTCCGGCGTGCCAACGACTGAGCGCGGCTGTGAGGCACAAATGTTTCTGGAGGGTGTATCTTGGCACCGAAACTTACTTGGCTATGTCTCTTAGGAGTAATCATGTTCACCTCAATTGAACCGACGTACGCGGAACGGGGCAACCCGATGGTGGAATTTGAAGCTCAAACTATCGACTCCATGATCGGGGCATTCATGAAAGAACACGGCATCCCAGGGATGACCCTGGCCATCGTGCAGGCCCCGTACATACCGCGGGTAGTCGGGTACGGAGTGTCCGATGTCGAAAAAGGGTTGCTGGCATCGCCGAAAACTCTTTGGAATGTCGGCCAGATGACGCAAGCCTATACGGCCGTGGCGATCATGCAATTGGTCGAAGCCGAGAAAATGACCTTGGATGACCCTGTGGGCAAACATGTGGGCGACCTTCCCTCGGAATGGCAGCCCATCACGGTGCGGCAACTCATGGCTCATGTTTCGGGTTTGCCGGA
Source organism: Desulfomonilaceae bacterium (assembly GCA_052146735.1). Taxonomy (GTDB): domain Bacteria; phylum Desulfobacterota; class Desulfomonilia; order Desulfomonilales; family Desulfomonilaceae; genus CAWBBA01. The sequence continues at coordinate 757 of JBKQMK010000049.1, forward strand.
CTACACGAAACAGGCTGCCTTCAACCCTGCGGAGGATTACAAACCCGGCGAAGCAATCGCACTGGTGAAGAACGGACTCCTGTCCTTCCAGCCCGGCACGAAGGTCGCGTATAGTGCTACGGACTTTTTCCTTCTTGGACTGGTGGTCGAGAAGGTCAGTGGCCTGAGCTACGAAGCCTTTGTCACAAAGAACCAGATCGAACGCCTGGGGCTCAAGAACACCATGTTCGCCTCCGGGCTGACTGGTGTCAAACAAGAGGCGGTCGACAAAAATGATTTCAAACACAAAGAGTTCTTGAGCGATCCGTCCTACATCAACCCCACTGAAATGGCCACGGGGTACACAGAAGAAAACGGCAAGCTCGTACCAGTCAAGCGGAACAGTCAAAGCTCTTGGTATGCCGACGCGGCGGTGCTTGCCTCGGCGGAGGACATCAGCCTGTGGGACATCGGGCTGGCGGGTAACCTGCTCGTCAGCAAGAAGGAAAACCGGGATTTTCTGTACAACGCTGTCAAATTGAACGACGGAACACTGGTGCCCGCGCACTGCGGCTGGCGGTTCCCCGGTCATAAGGGGCTCATGGACATCGAGGGGCACGTGCCCGGTTTCTCCTGCTACCTGAGCCGCTTTACGGACAAGGCCGAACTTGTCTGCGTGACACTGTGTGCCAACAAGGAAGGGGTGGACCTGACCGCACTTGCCCGTCTTATAGCCGGGGCTTTCAACCGCAAGCTCGGACCTCCCGTCGGACCGAAGGTCATGACGTGCCTGGAAAGTTGCTACCCGGTCCAGACCACGGTGAATCGCCTCGAAGCGTTTCTCAAGTCGAAGGGTGTCAATATAGCCGCGAGTATCGATCACGCCGCCGCGGCAAAGAAGAAAGGACTGGAGTTGCGGCCCACGGAAGTGTTGGTCTTCGGCAACCCCGCTCTGGGGACTCACCTGATGCTCAGCCTCCCAACCATCGCGCTCGACCTGCCTTTGCGAGTTGTGGTTTGGCAAGAGCCTGATGGTACGGTGTGGCTAGGCTACCATGACGTGCTGGATCTGGTTCAACGATATGGGATTGCTGACCGCGCGGATGTGGTGGCCCTGATGCGGGCGGGCTTGGCCGCGGCTTCGAGGCACGCCACCGTTCCCTACTGACTTTCGTAACGTGCAAGATGTCAACGGACACTATTAGCGTCAATTGCCGTAAGCGGCAGAAGAGATGCTGCCCGATCTTTTATTGAAAAGGGTTGTAGTCAGGGTCGAGATTCTCGCTGATCGCGGCTCGCGTCTTCTCCATAAGCTCCGGCACGTCCTCTTCGGTAAGCCCCTCGGTGGGAATAGGATCGCCCACGGTCAGGGTAACGTGTCCCGGGTGAAACACTATGGTCTTTTTAGGCAGGATCTTAAAGGCGCCGTTACAAGTGACCGGTAAAATAGGGATGCCAGTCTGAACGGCCATCATGAACGCGCCCTTCTTGAAAGGCTGGAGATTCCCATCCGAGGTCCTGGTCCCTTCCGGGTAAATGAGCACCGACCAGCCGCCGGCTAGTTTTGACACTCCGTCCTTGAGGCTTCTCACAGATTGTTGCCTGTCCGCCCGGTTTAGTGAAATCGCTCCTGTAGCGCCCAAAGCCCACCCAAACATCGGGATCTTCAACAGCTCCCGTTTTATTACCCATCGAAAGCGTGGCGGAAGCGTCGTAACCAGTGCCAAAATATCCGCGTTTCCCTGATGATTGGGAGCTATTATGTACGAAGTGCCCGGCACTATCTTGTCGGCGCCATAAATTGAGCAGGTCAGCCCCATAGCTCTGGAAACCATCCGGGCCCACAAACGCATGAACCAATATGGAGAGCCGCCTGTTTTGTCTAAGAGGCTCATGATGATCAGCGGGGGTGCGATGATGGTAGTTATGATCGCCACTGCGAAAGCAGTCCAGATTATCCACGGCAATTGTCGGAAAGAGATGTGCAACTTTGACCTCCTTGCGGCCAAGCATCCGCGTAATCATACGTGCTTTGGATTCGATACAGGCGATTGCGGTGCGCCCGCACCTTTCAGGTTGCCGGGGACTTGACGAATGCCAAAGCATGTCTCCGGGGGGCTATCCCTGGTAGCGCAATCTAACGTACTGGCCCTCATTCCGGCGAACACCGGAACCCATCCCGCGAAACGCGAGACTGGGCCTCGGATCGGGGTCCGGGGTGACGGTGGGGGGGACCGCCCATGGTGTCCCAAATTGGGACACTGCCCTATCCCTTGGGACGTCGCTTTTTCATCAGTTGTACAGTATATAGCACTGAGAAGCGAAACCTGCATACGCCATTTGTGCCGAGCAAGTCTCTCCTTC
>JBKQMK010000050.1:0-4665 GCA_052146735.1 Desulfomonilaceae bacterium
CGCTGCCCGAAGAAGTCATTTCTCCCTCGGAATTTCTGCGAAGGCCCGTGATATCAATTCGTCGCCAAAAATCAAGCAAACGCGCCATACGCGCGGAATCGACCATACAAGAAGCGCGAAACTATAGGTCGCATCCGGATCTCATTTCGCGAGATGGCCCCCGGAGAAATGGAGGGCCCTGGCAAAAGAGGAGCCAACCCCAAGGGCAGAATTTCTCCCTTCTCAAGATATTGAAGGAGAGACAAGAGATGATCAACAATCTCGCTTCATCAGTCGGATCATTTAGTCCTGACCAGCTACGGATGATCGAGTTAGCGCAGCAGGGGTTCCATTGCAGCGAAATTCTATTGTTCATGGGTTTGGAGGCGCAGGGAAAAACGAACCCGGATCTGATAAGGACTGTGTCAGCGCTGGCCGGTGGAGTAGGCTTCTCCGGCGAGACTTGCGGGGCCCTTACCGGGGGGGCCTGCTTGCTTGGTCTGTACGCAGGAAGAGGTACACCTGAAGAGCAGGACGATCCCAAACTGAAGTGCATGATTCAGGACCTTGTCGGGTGGTTTTCCGCGAAACACGGCGAGGCTTACGGCGGAATCAGATGCCGTGACATTACTCAAGATGACCCAAACATTCCGGCAACCAGGTGTCCTAGAATAGTGGGAGGCACGTACCAGAAAGTGAGATCGATTCTTTCTGAATACGGCTTTGATTGGGAACGCTGCAAGTAGATGGTGTCACAAGCAGGATTCGTCAAGAAACTTTGGGGACATTTCAAGCGATGGTGAGATAACTTTTTGCAGAATTCCTAAAAGGGGGGGGGCTCGCGGACTAGGACGTTGAAAACCGAGAATAGGAGCTTCTTCCATGGCACAAAGTGCAAGCAACTGTAATGAGCCCAGGCGCGAAGCACCAGCGGATCCTGGTGCAGAGTCACAATGCCCGGTTCGTCAAATCCTCTCCTGCTGACCATCGAAAGAAAAGGCTCAGGTGAGCCGTTCTCGACTTGAACAGCCGTTTGTGACGGGATCTATTCTGACCGCGGTAGGGACAGTGCCGCGGGTATCCGCGGAGCTAACTCAAGCGGATAGATGGGGCAGCATCAAAGCCCGGTGGAGTATCGGGCGAATGAAATACAAGGTGGACCCTGGGCTCTACGCTCTGGGGGAGCCCGATGACAAGGCGGAGGTACTCGTAACGGCCAACTATAAGATGAGCTTTGATGCGCTGAGAAAAGATTTACCAGGTCGGAATGTCTGGATTCTCGTGCTTGACACCAATGGCATCAATGTGTGGTGTGCGGCGGGTAAGGGTACTTTCAGTACCAGCGAACTTGTCGAGCGGATCGAATTTTCCGGCCTCGCCAGGGTCGTGTCGCACCGCCGCGTGGTGCTTCCCCAACTGTCCGCGCCCGGGGTGGCTGCGCACGAGGTAAAGAAATTGTCCGGTTTCAGAGTCATATATGGCCCTGTACGGTCTTCCGACTTGCCGGCATTCATAGACGCAGAGTTCAAAGCTACCCCGGATATGAGGCGAAAGACGTTTGACATATGGGAAAGGATCGTCCTGATCCCGGTGGAACTAGTGGCCACGCTGAAGTGGGCCCTCATCATTGTCACTTTGTTTTTCTTGGCCGGTGGCCTGGGAGGGTCTGAAGAGTATTGGGCAAGCGCGCTCGATCACGGTCTGTTTGCGGCTTTAGCGGTGGTCGCAGCTCTCGTGGCCGGCACCATTTTGACCCCTATTCTGTTGCCGTGGTTGCCCGGTAGAGCTTTTGCCCTCAAAGGGCTGATCTTGGGCCTGGTGGTCGCGCTAATAGCTGCCATTCTACGAAGCGCCGCCTTAGAACGTTGGTCGGGCGGGCTCGAGGTCCTGGCTTGGTTCTTTCTGATCCCCGCAATTACCGCATATCTGGCAATGAACTTCACCGGCGCGTCGACCTACACTTCGCTATCCGGCGTAAAAAAAGAAATGCGATGGGCCGTGCCGCTTGAGATTGCGCTAGCTAGTCTCGGAGTTATCCTGTGGATAGGATCGCGCGTGGCTGCTTGAAGGGAGTCCAAAAATGGGTCGGCTGATTTACTTAAAGAATGTAACAAGCTTGAAGCTTGATGAGGCTAAATGCACCGGCTGCGGAATGTGCCTTCAGGTATGCCCTCATGCGGTGCTGTCCGTGCACAATGGACGCGTCGGCGTCGACGAACCGGACGCGTGTATGGAATGCGGCGCGTGCGCTAGGAATTGCCCGGCTGAAGCCTTGTCGGTACGGTCCGGCGTAGGGTGTGCTGCCGCGGTTATCAACGCGGCGCTTGGCCGTAAGAGTTCCGCGTGTTGCTGTGTAATACAATCTGACGGGGAGGCTCCTGCAGCTTCCAAGCAAGCTGGAGGCGGAGGCTGTTGTTAGAAGTGGCAATACCAACCCTCTTGGGCCACAAGCTACAAGGTATCATAAAGATCACTGCAAGCGCTTCAGCCACTGGGACGGGCAGGCGCGCAGGTCTCCCGGTACAGAGATTCCTAGTTTTACCCATTGGACAGGGAATTCGTATCACCTGTTAGAAAGCGCATTGGTATCATTCGGCCTGAATGATTCTGAACTTCTCTCTGAAAGCCTCGATTGCCTGCGCACCCACGATCTTGTGCTTGTCATTAATGATGAATGTGGGGACAGCAGTAACGCAATGTCGGCCCGCTTCCTGTTTGGCCCCTTCGAGCCGCGAAGCGTACCGTTTCTCTTGCAAGGCTCGCAGTAGTTCGTCACAGTCCAACCCCTCTTGCAGCGCCAATTCTCGGATCACCTCAAGATCGCCGATATCGAGAGTTTCCACGAAGTAGGCGCGGAACACCCGCCCATGGAATGAATCGAAGTGTCCGTTGTCACGAGCGTATTCGCTTGCTTCCAAGGCGAGGCGCGAGTTGGAAGCATTCGAGAGTTCCTGGAACGCAATTCCGTAAGGAGATCCTGCGTTGCTCAGGCTTTCGTAACGTTTCTTCAGATCAACCCCAGGAAAAAGCTTCGACATCGGCATCCCTTCTGGAGGCATCTCGGGGCGAAGCTCGAACGCCATCCATTCGTCCGTAAGAGGAAATTCCTTTTTCAACGCTTCGACAATGCCCTTGCCGATGTAGCAAAAGGGTCAGACGAAGTCTGAAAAAATCTTAGCGTGCAGAGCCATGTTCCCTAATCCTTCCGCAGTTCGCTCTTGATGATAGCAAGTACCTCCGCGTCGCTGAACGCGTCTTCAACAGAATCAAAACAGTTTTTCAATTCTTCTTCCGTAACATGATTGGGATCTTTCAGGGCGCTCAACGGACACACATACTCTTTGCCCGAGCGGTCCACCACCTTCACATATCTCGTTAATTTATTCTCGACCTCCGTCATGGCAACCTCCGTTTGTACTTATTATGGTTCCAAGCTGCGCATCAAACAAGGTCCATTTTGATGATGGCCCTTTTCTCCGAAGATTTCCGGCCGAGGTGCAGCGATGATCAAACGTAATGCCCTTGGGAACCGTCTACCTTTAAGGTAACGGATTATTCGCGAGGCGGTGTATGAATGTTGCGGACTCATCGGTAAGATTTCCAATAACAGTCGTCGTCAGAGTTCTGCTGGTAATTGTTTTCGGGTACGTGTGTTCGACTTTTCTCTCTGTAGAATTGAAGCCCGACACGCAGCAGCCGACACTGGTTATAGCTACTACCTTCCCCGGTGCCGCGCCTGAAGAGGTGGAGGGGGAGGTCACCACTCGATTTGAAGAAGCTATCAGCGGTGTCTCCAAGATGCTCTGGACGCAGAGCTTTTCGACTTATGGTCAGTCATTTGTCCTTGTGTTCTACCAGCCTGGAACCAATCTTGACCTGGCAGCCTCCGAAGTCCAGCGGAACCTTGACCGGGTCACAAACCTGCCAAGCACAATCCAGCAACCTCAGATTTTGAAAGCCACTGACAAAGTGAGCCTGCCCATCTATCAGTTCGCACTAACCGGCGACGTGGATTTGGTAACTGCCTCAACATGGGCGGACAAAGGCATAGCCCCGCGAATATTACGGCTACCGGGGGTGGGGGATTGTCAGTTTGACGGCAACCTTACTCGGCAGATGACAATCACCTATGATCCGCAACGTCTCAAAGCAAGGCATTTGACTGCCAATGACGTTAAAGATTTCGTTGACAAGACAAATTTCAATCAGAGTGGCGGCTATTTTGTTCAGGGGAATCGCGAATGGACAATTCGTACGGTAGGAGAACTTCTCAGCGCAGAAGCGTTCCGAAAGTTAATCATTTCGAAGCCCGGTGATCCTATTATCTATCTTTCGGACGTCGCCGATGTTCAAGACTCGTATGACCGCCCGAATTCGTACTCCCGCATCAACGGGCAAAGGGGCATAATATTTAACGTTCTTGGCCAGGCCGGCGCCAACATTCTCGACACCATTAACTCTGTGGACTATGAACTCCAACGTCTCCAGAAAGACTACGGTCCTCGTGGTGCAAAGTTTCAAAAGATGTACGACTCAAGCGACTATATCCGGGACGCGGTCCGGGTGGTCAAGGTCTCGTTGATTGAGGCTATCGTGCTAGTGCTTTTAGTACTGTTTGTCTTTCTGAAGAACTGGCGGAGCATTTTTATCGTCGCAACCTCAATTCCCGTCTCAATCATCGGAACG
>JBKQMK010000051.1:0-19902 GCA_052146735.1 Desulfomonilaceae bacterium
ATAGCGTCAGCAAGCTTGTTTGTTTATCCCCACACCGCGTAGGGCGCGGTAACCAGAATGAGGCTGATGATGCGCAATCCCTGGCTCACCAGCAACAACTCGGTCCCCAGGCCCAGATCGAAAAGGCCCGCATATGAAGGCAATTGGTGCCGGACAGTTCTCAACGGTGTGGCGATGATAGTTCCCAGGACCAAGGCTAGCACCGTTTGTTTCACAGTGAGGGCCCCTGCGTGAACGAGCGCGCCTGCAGCAGCCATACCTGAATTGAATTCAGCCACCAGAGTGAATATCACCACACCGGCAGCTTCTACAGGAAAGACCTGGTCCGAAACCCAGCCGACAGCGTGGGACCGCAGCCAGACGAAAAGCCCCCATTCGTTGGTGAGGAACACGAGCACATAGATGGGAAGAGTGTAGAGAATCAGACGCAGAAAGCGAGCGTAAAACTTCTGCCAGATCTTCTCGGCTCTCTTTTCCTTACTAGGTTGCAAATGATTTATCAAGGGGCTCCACTTCGGGGCAGGGTTTGGAAACGTAAATCGGGAGTATATCAGCGCGCCCAGGCTCCTCAGGCATGCTGCGATGAAAGTTATGAGCAGATACAGCATGCCTGCGCTCCCGGCGAGAGAAGAGACGACGAACAGGGTTGTCGGCAAGTGCACCAGATATACAGGCAGACCGTTGTTAAGAATGTACGTGAGGACAAGTTCCTTGCGGGTGAGTTTCTCTTCCCGGTAAAACCCCATCAGCATGGTGTTTGCCACGATCCCGGAAACGAAACTGGAAATAAAGGCCGCTCCGCTCTCGTCCTTGAGGTGACCCCATCGGGTGAGCGGGCGAACCCACTGGGCCAATCTCGTTGTCCAGCCAAGGGTTTCCACAACCTGCCCCACGAGGAGGCCGACGCCGAGGTAGGCCAACAAACGAAGAAGCGGGAGAAGAAGCTTACTGTAGATCTTCTGTGGCGATAGCCCCGGACCCCAGACTTGCATTGCGTCCAACGCCATTCCCAGGGCTGCCGCAGCCATAAGCAATATGGGAGCTATAATCCATCTTTTTCGGCGCGTCAGTGCGAGATCCTTCAATCCTCGATTAACCCTGATCGATGACGTTCCAGCCGCATATCGCTCCAGGCGCGAATCCTTTGTCCTGAGCGAGGACGTCGAGATAAACCAACCCAAGCGGAGCCGCCTCCCGGACAACATCGTCAAAACGTTCTCTGAGATCCAGGCTTACCAGGTATTTCATGCACTCATAACACAGCTCGGCTCGCTCGGATCTGCGATCCTCCGAGAACAAGAGTTCCAATTTTTCCTGGTCTTCCGACTCGCAGAAAGGACATTTTGTGCGCATATAGCTCCATTCATGTGCACAGAATGAGCACCTAAGCCGCCTGCGCCCCTCTTTGCCTTCAAGAAAGCTCATTTCGGGCCACGAGCCGCAGACCGGGCAGTAGCCCTTATGCCACTGCAAATCTTGGGGCAGTGGAGCGAGAGATTCGGCCTGCTTCTGCGCAAAAGGTTTTGCAAGTTGGCCCAGGACAAACTGGAGAATACCCATGTCCACACCAAGTTTTGACGCAGTCCTGTCAATTTCTTCGTCGGCGCAGGCCCCTATAGCAGTCAGGCAGAGTCCCGAATCTTGATTCTTGCTCTCAATTGCCTTTTTAATAATGATCAATTGTTTCTTAATCTTTGGGAATCCTTTTTCCATGGCGGCCATAAGGCATTCTGAGGCTCTTCTCAGGTCGTCCGTGGAAAGGGTAAAGGCATCTCCGGCCAGGAGCGGAACACCTTGCGAATATTGAATAGGGTCTATGGAGAGGTCGTTCCTGTTGATTGGAGGAAGTTCGGTCTTCAGAGCCGACTGTGCCGCCAACAGCCCCTTAAACGCGTCAAAAACGGCGGCCAATTGGGGTAAATCTTCCCGCATGCGCTCGATGGCCTTTTGTACTCGTTCGGACGCCTGTTGGGCCGACCGTTGCTCAGTCATGTTTCTTCTCCAATTAGTGTACAGGAATTTGAGTCACAGGAAAGCATGAAACACAGCGAAGGTGCAAGGCCGTCGAAGACGTCCCACAGAAAAAACCGCCCCACCCCTCAAATGAAGGGCAGGGCGGGCTTTGCTTCACGGCAAGGTTTTCTTACTTGCCGGATGCGAACTCGAAGTACTTTGCCGGATCATCCGTGACGAGGTAAATCACCCTCAGTTCGTCCGGCTTGATCGCGACAGCCTTGGGAAAAGTCTGCTTCAACTCTTCGACTCTCTTCTTGGCCATGTCCAGGATCTTGTCCCTCTCTCCGAAGGTCATCGCGCCTGTGGGACAGGATTTGACACAGGCAGGGATCATGTTGTTGTTAAGTCTGTCGAAGCACATAGTGCATTTCACCAGTACTTTGGACTTGGGATCTTGACGGGGGATATTATACGGGCACCCCTCAAGAGTCGCCTTGAAGTCAAGATCTTTGGTTTTTTCGGTGTAAATCACCGCGCCGGTTTTTTCGTCCTGAACGATCTCGTCGTTTTCCACAGCGGCCATACATCCGGGGGAGAGGCAGTGCCGGCACTGTTCCGTGAAAAAGTACCAGTACGGTTTGCCGTTACCGTTACTCCCTTCCGCGAATCGCACCACTTTGTAGGTGTCGAACGATAGGTTCTTCGGGTTTTCGTAGCTTCCCACATTTTTGGTTTCAGTGCCGGGGAGCTGATTCCATTGCTTGCAAGCTATCTGGCAGCCTCGGCACGCCGTACACTTGGAGGTGTCAACTAGTATTGAATATCCTTCAGCCATTTTGCACCTCCTATGCCTTTTCCACGTTAACCATGAACGCCTTGGATTCAGGGATCATGGTGTTGGGATCTCCTACGTTGGGAGTAAGGAGATTTGCGCTTTCACCGCCGTTCTTTGGGGCGACCCATCCGTAGCACCAGGGCATTCCGACCTGATGCACGGTCACATTGCCGATTTGGAACGGACGGAACCTAGTAGTTACAATCGCCACGCAGTCCACTGTCCCGCGGACTGAGGAAACCTTTGCCTTTTCGCCGTCCTTTATCCCACGGAGTTTGGCAAGCTCTTCGCTCAGTTCCACGAACATCTGCGGTTGAGCCTCGACAAGCCAGGACTGGAATCGTGTCATGATGCCCGTCTGCCAGTGTTCGGTCACTCTATAGGTTGTGGCCACAAACGGGAATCTGGGATCGCAGGTGAGGTGCTTATCCAGTTCACCTGCAAAAATCTTGATGGTTGGATTTGTAAACTGTTTGGATAGCAGGTTGTTAGGAACAGGGCACTCCAGAGGTTCATAATGCTCGGGGAACGGCCCGTCGTTGAGTCCCGGTCCGAATATAGCCGCGAAGCCGTCGGGCTTCATGATGAATGGATACTTACCCTTTTCCTTGTCGCTCATGGGCGGCCACGGACCGTCAGGCACGTCACCTACCCATTTGCCGTCCGCCCATTTGAGGAGAGGTCGTTTGGGATTAAAAGGCTGGCCATTCAGGTCTACGGAAGCGCGGTTGTAGATGATCCGCCGGTTTACCGGCCAGCACCAGGACCACTGGGGATAGAGCCCCAGGCCTGTGGGGTCATCTTTCTTCCTCCTGGCCATATTGTTGCCGTCGGCATTGTAGCTCTGGCAGTAAATCCAATTCCCGCAGGAAGTGCTTCCGTCAGCCTGCAAGAAGGCAAAAGCCGGGACAGGATCGCCTTTTTTGAATTGCTTATCCTGACCCGTTGGATCTTTGAGAGTAATATCCTTTTGGAAATGGCCGTTAATCTCCTTGGCCATCTTGTGCGAGTCAAAATTCCCCTTTGCGTCCTTGTAATCCCATTTGAGATTCCGAATGGGTTCAGGGAATTTCCCGCCCTTTTTGTACAGGTCTTTGATCTTTGCCATCAGCTCGATCATGATGTCTCCGTCGGGCTTAGCCTGTCCCGGCGGATCAACAGCCTTGTAACGCCATTGGGCCCAACGGCCGCTGTTGCTGATGCTCCCTTCTTTTTCCACTGAAGCGGCACAGGGGAGCATGAATACCTCAGTCTTGATGCTCTTGGGATCCATCTCCGGCCCTTTCCAGAAGGAGCCAGTCTCATTATCGAAGAGATTAACATTCACCATCCAGTCCAGCTTGGCCATCGCCTGTCTGACCTTGTTGGCATTGGCGCCGCTACACGCGGGATTCTGACCCCAAGCAAAGAAGCCCTTGATGCCTCCGGCATACATAGCGTCAAAGAGGTTGAGCCAGGAGCAGTTTTGGCCCGGGTCCAACTTCGGCAACCACCCATAACCGAAATCGTTCTCCTTGGTTGCCTTATCTCCCCAATATGATTTGAGAAGACTGACCACGTACTTGGGAGTGTTCTGCCACCAGTTTGCAGACATGGGATCTGTGCTCTTAGGAGTTCGAGCGGCGTTGAAGGCTTCCAGAGTGGTCTCGGTGGCCAGAGGTGCCCTGAGATAGCCGGGAAGGATGTGGAACAGGAGGGCCTGATCCGTGCTTCCCTGCACATTGGACTCACCGCGCATGGCATTAACTCCGCCGCCTGCAATCCCCATATTTCCGAGAAGAGTCTGGATGATGGACATGGCCCTGATGTTCTGAACGCCCACAGTGTGCTGGCACCATCCCATGGCATACATTATGGTCCCTGCTCTGTCCTTGGTGCCGGTAGACGCGTAGAACTCGTAGACCTTCATCAGATCGTCGGTGGGAGTTCCGGTAATTTCCGAAACTTTTTCCGGCGTATAGCGCGAATAGTGCTGTTTCAGAAGTTGGAAGACGCTTCGAGGGTTCTGAAGCGATTCGTCTTTCTCTGGTAGTCCCTTGTCCGTTTGTTTGAACGCCCAGGTAGACTTGTCGTACGACCTCCCCTTTTCGTTGTAACCCGAAAAGAGCCCTTCGCTAAAATCATACTTGTCGCCCACGATATATGACGCATTGGTGTAGTTGGTCACATACTCGGGGAAGTACTTATTGTTGTCCAGGATGTATTTGATCATCCCGCCGAGGAACGCTATGTCGGTCCCGGACCGCAAAGGAGCGTACACGTCGGCCTTGGCCGATGTCTGGGTAAACCGAGGATCGACGGAAATCAGTTTTCCGCCGCTGTCCTTGGCCTTCTGGACCCATTTCATAGAAATGGGATGGTTTGCGGCAGCATTGCTGCCCATAACAAGGATTACATCACTGTTCCTGAGGTCGATCCAGTGAGTGGTCATTGCGCCGCGCCCGAACGACTCTGCCAGAGCCGCAACAGTTGGGCTGTGTCATATTCGGGCCTGGTGTTCTATGTATACTAGCCCCAGGGCCCTCATCATCGCCTGCAACGGCCAACATTCCTCGTTGTCCAGGGCCGCGCTTCCTACGTGAGCAATGGCCTCAACTCGGTTAACCACCTGCCCTTTGTCGTTCTTTTCGATGAAATAAGCGTCTCTCGTGGCCTTGACTCTCTTTGCTATCTCCTTGAGTGCCCAGTCCCAGGGTTTTTCCACCCATTTGTCACTCTTGGGGGCCCGGTACAGGACCTTCGTAAGGCGATTGGGATTGTTGGCCGTGGTCTGGAACAGAGCCGCTCCCTTGGCGCACAATGACCCTTCATTGATGGGATGGTCGGGATCTCCCTCAATATTGATGATCTTCTTTTCTTTGGTGTCCGTACTGCAGATAAGGCCGCACCCGACCGCACAATAAGCACAGATTGTCGTGGATTGCTTGGCGGTCTTCATTTTGTCTATCTTCTTCAGGTCAGCGGCATAGGCCTTCACTGGTCCCATGTCCAGACCCAAAGACGACAACGCCAAGCCCGCGCCAACCACACCAGAGATCGCAAGGAACTCTCGGCGTGTCACTGTCATGACGTGGTCTCCTTTCTGAGGAAATTGAAAGAGTGCTTCTCCTCAAAGATGAAAATCGATTGCCGAAGCTAGTTTTTCACCGAGTGACACCTCATGAGGCATCAGTAGTGGCAAAGTTGAAGTGAACGGTGACATCTGCTCCGCGCTCCTCATAAGAACTCACGAAAGCTCGGTGGAGCAGATGAAAGGCTGGAAATAAGCCATAAATCCCCTTCATATGGCAGTTAATCAAGAAGAGGATATGGCGTCAACAGCGATGTTTTGAGTAGGAATTATAACTAAGGATATATATTTAGTAATTTGAAAAATATGCGCGCATCCGGTGATGTCATAAGAGACATAACCATGCCAAGTTAAAAGAGCTTTTGTCAAGAATAGAGCGCTGTAATATCACGAGCAATGCAGTACATCGGCTCACGTAGAAGCCCCACTCATCTCCGATCCAATCCGCATCCGCCCGTCCAGGCATGTCAGACGCCGCAAACAATTATTGAACCATCCCTTTGCCACAGGATGAGGTATTGAGACCAGTGTCCTTGCGAGAAGTGAAATCCCGCGGAACGCGGGAAAGCAATCTGTTCTCGCTGGTTGTTAGATTGCTTCGGGCTTACGCCCTCACAAGGACAGTTCAAGACTTTACCAAGTCAATAATTCCGAATAATTATGCCATGCCCTTGATCACAACAAGCAACATCTTGAAGCGCTGCACGGCATGGAGGCCGTGTGTAACATTTGCCGGCATCGCCACAACCTCCCCCGCTTTGACGACAATTTCTTTACCCCCGATAGTGATTGACGCTTCTCCGTCCAGGACCTGAACGAAGGCGTCCCCTGCCGCGGTATGAGTGCTCAAGCCCTCCCCCTTGTCAAAGGCGAACAGAGTCAGGCTCATGACATTAGTTTGTGCAAAGGTGCGGCTCACCACGCGCCCTCCTTCGTAATCAACCAGATCGACCAGGACCTGGGGTTCGGAAAAAGGGATATTCTTTATAAACTCACCTTGTTCCATAGTCACTTCTCCTTCCTTGCCGGACCAACTTAATCCGGTTCTAAAAGAAATATGGTATCCTTTTTTTGATTTACGGATCGAAATTTTACCTTTTTTATTCAAATTCCTAATACGAAAGTTGAGGCAGCGAGATCGGCGAAATGGTCATGAAAGTTGAACAAACGGAACTGAAATCAATTTCGGAGGTAGGGAGCGGCCGGGTGAGGCGCTTCGATTTTTCTGACTCCAAACTCCGTGTCACACAGATCACAACCTTCTGTCCTGACACTATAGGACCGGGGGCCACGCATCTCTACCTGATTGAGAGCGATGCACTTGTCTTGGTGGACACGGGAATCCCCACAGACCTTGCGAAGGCATTCTTTTACCATCTTCGTAAGCAACCCCTTCCGCCGGAGGTCGAGGCCCTTCCGCCCGATTACAGTGAGCAGGAACTATTGCAAGGTCTCAAATTAGCCGGGTACTCAGTTCGGGATATCGATCTTCTGCTGATCTCCCACGGGCACCCAGATCATTTTTGTATGGGACATTCCGTTTTGAAGCGTGGGAAGATGGCTATTTCAGCTCACATTTTGGACACGCCCCAAATTTGCAATCCATGGGGATTACTAAGTCTGTGGTTTTCTCGGCAGCAGCAGATGACTGGTACGGGCATGCCCGCGCCCTGGTCCGCAAGGGGCGCCGCCAGAGAAGAGTTGGTTCACGGCCTTGACTTCAACTCGATGGGCATGGCGCTCAAGGTGAATCAACCAATTTTCCATGACGGCCCTGTAAGTATGAACGGATCAGCCGTCCGAGGTCTGGAAGTAAAACACCTCCCCGGCCATTCACCTGGAAGCATCGGCCTCTTTGTGGGGCAAAATGGGGATGACAAGCTGCTTCTCTGCGGAGACGTGCTGCTCAATCCAATAACTCCGCACCCAGATGATCTCCTGGTTTATCTACAAACCCTGGAACATCTCTCGACAATGGGGGATGTAGCTCTCGTGTTACCTGCACATGGGGAGCCTATTCAGGACCTTAAAGGCCGCGTGGACTTCTTGCGCCGTCACCATTACAAGCGTTTGAAGGCCACATACGAGGCTTGCACCGAGCCACGGTCTGTTTGGGGTATTGCCACCATGAGCCGATACTTTGATACCTTCGTTGACCCCGACAAATTTAATTTGATGGCCGGCACTGAGGCCCTGGTTCACGTGGAGATCCTCAACATGGTCGGAGGCCTTAATCGCAGTTACATTCGGGACCAGGTCCACTTTTTTCAAAGCTCCGGAGAACCTTTTGACCATGTGTACAATCGAATAATGGAGCTTGTTGCTGACAAAAAGGTAAAGACGATTTTGCGGTATTAACAAAAGCGCCTCATTTCAGGCGATTGACAACGACACAATTGTGGAGGGGCGGTTCTGAGGGTTGGACCACAGCTCCAGGGAGACTCAAAACATGTATGAGCCAAAAGAAGTGTTGTGCGAGGTCTGCTCTGAGAAGCGGGGTGTCAATGTCAAAACACTTGAACAAGCTATAATCCTGGCAGTTGAAATCGCGAGAGAAGGTCGAGAAGGGCGGAGAATCGGGACCATGTTTGTGGTCTCCGATTCTGATGAAGTCTTGAAACGCTCCAAGAACTTGATCTTGGATCCACTTCTTGGCCATCCTGACGAGCGAAAGCGAGTGGATGATCCGGACATGAGGGAGACCATCAAAGAGTTGGCTCAACTGGATGGAGCCTTTGTCATCTCGGATGACGGAGTAGTAATCTCGGCTTGCCGATATCTAGACGCTTCATCAGAAGGTATCAAAATCCCGCTCGGCTTTGGGGGGCGCCATATGGCCGCGGCCTCCATAACCAAAGCAACAAAAGCGGTGGGGATTGTGGTTTCGGAAAGCTCCGTAGTCAGGGTGTTCGACGACGGAGAGCTTGTTTCGGAAATAATTCCTGAGCTGTGGCTTTTCAGCAGATACAGCCACCATCTCGAAGGCCCCTATTCTGAACAAACAGGCGAGCGTTTGACGGTTATCAGTAAATCGGAATAATTTTATAGCGCAAGGCAAGCGAGAACTCAAAATGAGCCAGAAATAGACCTGATCCCTAGTCTCTAATGGTGCTGGCCGCAGGTGAGCGCTCACGTTGAGTATGGCAACATGAACGAGACGACGGAAATCAGGAGCTAAATGATGTCCGAAGGCCCGACACTTAGCATTCGCCAGAGCGCCCCCGTTGACGGGAAATACCCCATCAGTCTCACTTTGAAGCGGCCCGGCCAACCCGAACTCGAAGCCGAGGCCGCCATTGAGTTTGCCCTGACTCCGCAGGAGCAGGAAGAACTGCGCTGGTATCTCGAAGACTACCTCTATAAGGCGGATATCGTAGAAAAAGTACAGGTCGAGCAGATTGAGAGATTCATGAAGGACCGCGGCGTCCAGCTTTACGAGAAAATGCTTGAGGGGAGCCGCGATGTTCAACGCCTCTTTGACAAAGTACTGGACGAACTCCCTGATCTACGTGTCGAGATCAAAACCGGGATCGTTGAAGCCGCTTCCATTCCGTGGGAACTGATGCGCGATCCCCAGAGCGACTCGCCAATCGCCGTCCGCGTGAAGTCCTTCGTCCGCGTCCAGTCCAATCCCAACCTCAGCTTCGTACTGGTGCCGGAAGCTACCGACGGAAGAGTCCGCCTGCTCTATGTCGTGTGCCGGCCTGGCGGCACCGACGACGTCCCGCTCCGCGCCATAGCCAACCGCCTCCTTCAGGACCTGGGCAAAGACCTCGCCCGATTCGAGATCACGGCCCTGCGCCCTCCCACCTTCAAGCAACTCCAGAAGGAACTTCTGGACGCCAAAGAGGCCGGCCGGCCCTATCACATGGTCCACTTCGATGGGCACGGCATTTATGCAGACCTGAGCAAAACCTCGCTCGCCGAATGGGTTACGCAGTTGTCGAGCATCGTGCTCGGCGGCAAGAACTCTGGCAAGCACGGCTACCTCATGTTCGAGCACCCTACTAGCGACCAGAAAATGCGCCCTGTGTCGGGCGACGAGCTGGGCAAGCTACTTCACGACACCGGTGTGCCTGTCCTCATCCTCAACGCATGCCAATCCGCCATGCACGAGGCCTCTGAAAGACCAGAAGAAGCGGCGACAGGCCACGAAGAAGTCCGCGCTGTTGGGTCCCTTGCCCAGGCTGTAATCGACCAGGGCATCCCCGCGGTCCTCGGCATGCGGTACAGCGTCTTTGTGGTGACCGCGGCCCAATATATCGGCGAACTCTACGCTTCCCTGGCCAAAGGGCGCTATTTCGGGCAAGCGGCAACCGAGGGACGAAAGCACCTGTACCGGAATCCTGACCGCTGGATCGGCCTGCAGCCTCGGCCCTTACAGGACTGGTTCGTCCCTGTTGTGTACGAGGCCGCGCCCCTCCATCTCGTTCCATCCGATAGACCTGTCCAGATCGATGAACAGCCGGAGATGGACCCTGTGCAGATCAACCCGGCTCTCCTCCGGTACGTGCCGGACAGCGGCTTTGTTGGACGGGATGAAACCCTCCTAATGCTCGATCGGGCCTTTGACGACCACAGTGTGGTCCTTCTTCACGCTTACGCGGGACAGGGAAAGACAGCGACTGCCGTTGAGTTCGCGCGCTGGTATGCCAGAACTGGCGGTCTCGGCGCGCCACCCGTAGTAGTGTTTACCTCCTTCGAGCATTATACAGACTTGGCCAAAGTGCTCGACCAAATCGGGCAACCCTTCGCGGGGATACTCCAGGCCAATGGAATCGAGTGGCACGCTCTCAATGATCCCGCTGAGCGCCGCAAACTCGTCCTGCAGATCCTTCGGCGGATCCCTGTCCTCTGGATCTAGGACAATGTGGAGCCTGTCGCAGGATTCCCCGAGGGTATCGAGTCCGCGTGGACTGCTGTCGAGCAAAATGAGCTGGCCGACTTCCTCAAGCAGCTCAAAGAGGACAATGCCACTCAGGTCAAAATCCTTCTCACGTCCCGACGAGACGAACAGAAGTGGCTCGGCGGAATCCCGCACCGCGTGCCGATGCTGCGAATGTCGCTCGCAGACGCGGCGAGCCTCGCCTTCAGGTTAGGGAAGGAGAAAGGCATCAAGCGTGCCGAGATCGCGGCTTGGCAGCCGCTGCTCGACTACTGTGCGGGGAATCCTTTCACGCTTCGAGTTGTCGCCGGGCAAGCCATGAAAAGGGGTTTGAGAGGCAAAAAGCAAATCGAGCAGTTCATCCAAGCGGTTCGTGATGGTGAGCAAGGTATCGAAGACGCGGACGAGGCCGAGGGACGAGACAAATCGCTCACCGCCTCGCTCAACTATGGCTTCCTGAACGCCTTCAATGAGGACGAACTGCCAGTCATTTCTCTGCTCCACCTCTTCCAGGGCACAGTGGTTGTCGAAGTGCTGGAATTCATGGGAAAAGCCGCCGATCCCGCTCTGCCTGAGGTGCAGGGAAAGAGCAAGGAACACCTCACAAGTATTCTGAGGCGGGCCAGTGACATTGGCCTGCTCACGCATCTTGTCCTCACTTGGTATAGCATCCACCCGGCGCTACCCTGGTTCCTACGGAAACTCTTCGCCGAGCATTACAACGGGCGAGGCCGTCGATCCACCGCCGAAACAGCCCTCCGCGCCTGGGTCGTGGCCGTTGGCAAGCTGGGGATTTACTATCACGACCAGTTCCTCGACGGCAAGCGGGGGGTAATTCAATTCCTAGCACTGGAAGAGGCCAATCTGCTGCACGCTCGCCGGATCGCTCGTGGCCACAGATGGTGGCCGGCAGTCATCGGCACCATGCAAGGCCTGAGATGCCTTTACGAATATCAGGGGCGCGGGGTGGAATGGGCCCGGCTCGTCACTGAAATCGTGGCTGACTTTAGCACGGACGACGACGCACCTGTCCCCGGCCTCGAAGATTTCTACGTCCAAATCATGGAATACCGTGTGGGTCTGATACTCAATTTGGAGCACGACCTCACCCGTGCAATTGCCTTACAGGAAAGGCTGGTGGGATGGGCGCGGCGGCAGGCCGCAACGGCTCTAGCCCTGTCCGAGGACGCACCGCTTGACCAAGGTCAGCGCCACTTCATTCGGAACCTAGGTGCCGTCGTGTTTCAACTCGGAGCCATTATCAGCGAGCAGGGCAGCGGCCAGTGCGTAAGGTATTATGACGAGGCTAATCGGTGCTATAAGCGCGTTAAAGAGGTCGCAGGTGAAAGCATTTGCCATTTCAACCTCGGCAACGCCTACTTGCAGATTCCCGACATCCGCGATGTGGACGCAGCCGAGGCTGAGTACCAGCGCGCTCTGAATTTGTGCGATCCGCACGATGCTTTGGGGCGTTCGAGGTGCATTGATCAGATCGGTCTGGTCCATCGAGAACGTTTCGAAGAGGCACGGCGGCGGGGCGAGCCTTCGGACACGCTTCTTCGACACTGGCAGGTGGCAGAACAACACAGCCAGCAGGCGCTGGCTCTCTGCCCACCATCGGCCATCGTTGACCTTGCAACGGTACATGCCCATCTGGGCAATCTATACAGCGACTTCGGCAAAATGGAGGTGGCTCAGGCGCATATTGAGAAAGCCTTGGAGATTCTCCAGCCCACCGGCGATCGTTGCCATACTGGGAAGCTGCGCCATAACATGGCCGCTGTGTATGGGACAGCCGCTCATAGGGAGAAACTCCCGGCTAGAAAACGCGACTTGTTTCTCCGTAGTCAGGATTACGCGCGAGCTGCGCTCCGCGATTTCCAGCACTACCAGTGCCGATGTGCCGCTGACGAAGCTAAAGCTAGGAAACTCCTCGACGATATCGAGGAAGATCTGGTTAGATTGCCAGAGTAGCCCCTGCTGACGGAGAGCAAGCAACAAGCACGGGAATAGAGGTTTTGCTAACCCGTTTTTACTTCTCTGAATCTGCACCAAGAAATTACGGCACCGTCTTGTTTATGATTCTGCAGAAGCTTCTGGAGCTTGAAAGATTGTAGTGGCCTTTTCAGGGTGAATTACTCGGTACAATGTGACAGGGCGATCTATCCCCTTGAGTTCAACCCCGGGCATGGGCTCGGCAGCAATCTCGTCAGCGACGCTTTTGTAAACCTCTTCACTTATGAGGATCGCACCTTCCTCAGCAAGTCTTTCAATTCTGAAGGCCACATTGATCGGAGTTCCCACCGCACCGTATTTTCTGCGTTGTTCGCAACCGATATTCCCGACAATCAAGGGCCCCTTGTTGATTGCGATGCCCATTCTTAAAGCCAGTTGTCCGGCGTGGGAGTGCCCACCGTTTACGGGATTTGGACCTTGTGTCTCCTCCTGGCCGGCGGTCAGATCACTCTGCAATTCTTCGTTGAGCCTGTGCATGACCTTCTGCATGTCAATGGAGCATTGTACTGCCCTTGCCGGCGCGTCAATCATGACTCTCGGCGCGCCGAAGAAGGCCAAGATTCCGTCACCCGTGAATTCGTCTACCGTTCCCTCGTACCTAATTATTATGTCGACCATCTTTTCCAGGAAACGGTTAAGGATTTTCACCACAACCTCAGGCCCCACACTCGCCACGAGCGCAGTGAACCCTCTCAGATCCGCTACCAAAATGGTGACATCTCGCAATTCGCCGCCAAGGTTAACGCCCGCGGGCGACGAGAGGATCTCCGAAACAACCTCGGGGCTGAGGTAAGATCCAAAAGTATCCTTTATGAAATCCCGCTCTCTCAGCCCGGCCACCATTCGATTGAATCCTTCCGCCATGCCGCCTATCTCGTCGCTGGAGACCACGGGTATGATCACGTCGAGGTTTCCTTTTCGGATCCGATTCATAGATGAGCGCAATTCACGGAGCGGCTCGGAAACACTCCTGGCGACGAATACCGACAGCGCTACTGCCATCAGCACGGCCAGGGAAAGCAGGAAAGCTATGACCAAAGGCATTTTCTCAATGAAGCTTTGCGGGTCGAGCATTCCCGCGGTGACCTCGTGGATTTGGTCCAGTGTGACATAACTAATTATCGTCACTGGTAAAGTTCCTATCAGTAGAGAGGCAAAGAGGACCTTGGGCAAAACATTAAGGCGAAAGGAACGAGGCACACTTGTCAGAACTCCAGGAGGAACAACCGACAGAATTTCAACTCTTACCATCCATTCCGTGATGAAATACAGGCAGATTACCGTGTAAGGCGCACCCACAAACACGATACCGAAAAAAACCTGGTAGGAACGATACCACTGGGCAGCTTCCGCTGTATGAAAGAGCAAGAACGGTGGGAGAATGCCGTACAGAACTCCCGCAGCGAGCCAGGCAAAAAGACTCAGCGCCGAAGAAGCAAAAGGCAAATTCAGGAATTTGTCTACCACAGCCTTGACGCGTCTGGGCTCGGTCTCATCTCCCACTGCGGCCAAATCTCGCCACAACCGCCCGGGATACCTTGTTGAAACCAATATAGCTGCCGAGAAGATCACGATCATGACCGAGACGAAATACCAGGTCTGCGTGCGCACATCCAGTTGCCGGGGACCAGGCATAAGACCGGTCCTTATGAACGTGAAATACACAAAGGCCAATCCTGCCCCAAACATGTTCAAAAGAATGGAGGCCACCATAATTTTAAGGCGAAAGGTTCTTACCCAGGTTTGTTTCAAAGAGGCCTCGGCTCACCAAATTCAGTTCGTGGTTCGATTGAAACCATAGCACGAAAGAGCAAGCAAAGTCAGATGCTTTTGTCCGAAACTATGCGGTGATTTTTCCATATCGAGGGTCTTCGGGTCATTGGTATGACCGGTCCCGAGATAGCTTCCTTGACCACTAAGAGGTCACCCCATAGTCTCTCACAAGGCCCAACGGAGGCAATACCGTCATCTCGCCGCCGACAATGCCTGTTTTGTCACTATATCGCAAAATTGGTCCGGAGACGGGAGCAGGTTCTGACCCACGATTCTCTTGACCTGGGTCACAGCACGGTGTAAAGAGTATAAGTTTGAGAATGGCGGTTGCTGAGATCAGCACTCCTTCTATGCCATACATATGATTAAGGACCTCGTGTCGGAGGATAAGATATGATTCCTGTTTGCGAACCCGTTCTCGACGGCCGAGAGATGAAGTACGTTATGGAATGCATGGAGACCAACTGGATCTCCTCGGCCGGCAAGTACATCTCCCTTTTTGAGGACAAGTTCAGCCAATATTGCGGGGTTCCTTTTGGAGTGGCTTGCAGCAACTGCACCACCGCGCTCCACATGTCACTTGTGGCCTTAGGGATCGGTCCCGGCGATGAGGTCATAATTCCGGACTTTACCCTGATCGTATCTGCTAACACTGTCATATTGGCCGGAGCCAAGCCGGTGCTGGTAGATGTGGATTCGAAAACCTGGTGCATCGACGCCGGATTAATCGAGGCCAAGGTAACTCCGCGCACTAAGGCCATAATGGTGGTCCATATGTACGGCCATCCCTGTGACATGGAAGCCATCATGGATATAGCGCGGAGGCATAATCTCTACGTGATCGAGGACTGTGCCCAGGCGCACGGGGCGGAAGTTAACGGGAAGAAGGCCGGCAGCTTAGGGGACGTCTCCTGCTTCAGCTTCTACGGAAACAAAATACTTACCACAGGCGAAGGCGGCATGGTGCTGTGCCGCGACGAGAAGCTCGCCGAACGCCTCCGCCTTTTGCGCAACCAGGGGTTTCAGGAACCTCGGTTCGTGCACGAGGTCATGGCCTTCAATTACCGGCTGACCAACATTCAGGCCGCAATCGGAGTGGCTCAGACGGAATTGATTGAGGAAAAGATTGTACGCAAAAGATGGATCGGACATACGTACAATGAACTGCTTGCAGGGCAGAAGGACCTTGTGCTGCCTTATGAAGAGCCCTGGGCCAAGAATGTGTACTGGATGTACGGCATAGTGCTAGAACACAGTTTTGGCGTCACCAAAGACGATCTGATGACGAAGTTGAAGGCGAAAGGAGTGGACACGCGGTCTTTCTTTTGTCCTATGAGCCTGCAACCCTTATTTAGAGGCTCAGATCCCAGGTTTCCCGACCTGGGCGGAGATTATCCGATCTCGGTGGATCTTTGGAACCGGGGTCTTTACCTTCCTTCAGGTCTCGGCCTGACGCGACTGCAAATGGAAGAGGTTGTCGAGAAGCTGCTCGCATGCAAGGCATAAGATGAGGACCTTATTTTGAAACGTCTGACTCAAGGCGGATTTGAAAGGGGTACAAGTTTTAAGGCAAGCTCCGGCGAACAAGCAAAGGGACCCGACAAGAAGAGTGTTCTAATAGGGTGTCATTCGGAGGTGATTAAGTGGAAGGGGATCCCAGGGTCTCTATAGTGCTCGCCACTTACAATGAACGCGAAAATATCGTTGATACGATTCAAAGTATCTTCGAGCATGTGAAAGATCCCGTGGAAGTCATTGTTGTCGATGACGATTCCGCGGACCAGACGTGGCAACTGGTGGAAAGTCTTGGCGATTCCCGAGTCGTGGTCATACGACGGGTGGACACGCGGGGCCTGGCCTCGGCATTCAACCGGGGTATCATAGAATCTCGCGGTGAAATTGTGGGTTGGATGGACGCGGACATGTGCATGCCCCCGTCCATGTTGCCCGCGATGGTGGACAAATTGAACGAGTGTGACATTGTGGTCGGTTCACGTTATGCGCCGGGAGGCAAAGACGATAGGGCCGCCCTTCGTGTCATATCGAGTCGCCTGATTAACGGCCTCGCTGGTTTTGTGTTGGGATACGGGATCAAAGACTATGACAGCGGCTTCGTGGTTTTGCGCCGGACCGTGTTTAACAAGGTTTCGATAATCCCCACAGGGTATGGCGCATATTTCATGGAATTCCTGTACACCTGCCGCAAAAAAGGGCTGAAAGTTTATGAGATGCCCTACGTGTTTCGAGATAGAGCGAAAGGGATTTCGAAATCAGCCCCCAGTATATACAAATTTTTCAAGACGGGCATGCAATATGTTATCCGAATATTCACAGCTCGCCTGCGCAGGATTGACTGATGGGACACGAAATACTCACTCCTTCTTTCGAGCGAACCGATGATCGAGGAATCTTTCGGGAAGTATTGAACGACGGGAACTGGGAGGCCCTTATCTGCGGCCGAATGAACCCCGACGCGGTAATCGGAAATCATTATCACAAGAAAACAACAATTTTCTTCTATCTTACCAGCGGCTTGGCCAGGGTCACCACAATTCATGTGGAAACAGAGGACAAGGATGCTTTCCTATTACACTCGGGCCAAGGTGTTAAATTGAACACTAACGAGTCGCACGCAATCCGGTTCATCGAAGAGTCGGATTTTGTCATGCTCAAGTCGCTTCGGTACAATCCCGCGGATCCGGATACCTACCATTTCCCTGTAAAGGATTAAGTAGTCCTTGGAATCCCAAGAATATCAGACTTTATTTGAACTCGAGCCCTTGTACTGGTGGTTCAGGGGACTTCACTTGATCCTCCTCGACACCCTGCACACGCTCGGGCTTGAAAGCCACGAGGCGGTGTTGGATGCAGGCTGCGGCACAGGACAGAATCTCGTCAATATTGGCCGACAGGTCACTTCCAGTGCCTATGGGTTCGATGTGTCACCCGAAGCCGCTTTTTTTTGCAAAAAGAGAGGGCTGACAAACATATGCCGAGCCTCTATCAACGATATGCCCTTTGCTTCGGATACATTCGCCGCAGTTGTCTCCGTAGATGTGTTCGAATGTGATTCAGTGATCGAGGACCAGGCGTACGGCGAAATCTGGAGGGTGCTGAGACCGGGAGGTTATATGGTTCTGGTGGTCCCGGCGTACGAATGGCTTATGACACCGGAACATCACAAGGCGGTTCACGCGTCTCGGCGTTATTCGAAAAGCAGGCTGGCAGCCGTGCTCAGAAAACGCCCTGTGGAAGTGATCCGCATGACGCACCTTTTCGCGGCGCTTTTTCCGGCTGTGGCCGCGTATCGCCTGGGACTCCGGCTAGCGGCCGTAGATTCCGATGGCCCACCTCGATCGGAGCTCAAACCAATGCACCCTGCGCTCAACAGCCTGCTTTTCGCTATCGTAAAAGCCGAAAATCAATTCCTCAGGTTGGGAGATCTTCCGTTCGGTAGTTCCATAATGGCTGTTGCCAGGAAGGTTAGTAGCTGATGGGCGCCAAGTCGTGGCAACTTGGATCCCCCGGCACACTGACGTACCGCCTGTACGACGCCTTACGGAATCAACTCAATGGTAAGCTGGTGAATTACCTTCTCGCCAGGGCCATTAATCATGACAAATGCAAAGTGCTGGAAGCAGGATCAGGGCCGGCATTTGCGTCGTCGATGCTCGCACAGGACCGCCGGGTGGAGCTCAGTGTCGCTATTGACCTGGATATCGAAGCTTTGCACGAAGCCCGCCGCCGTGACCCGGCTTTGTGCCTGGTTGTCGCGGATTTGTGCAATCTCCCTTTTAGAGCCGAAACTATGAATCTCTCGTGGAACAGCAGCACTGTAGAACACCTACCGGACCCTTCTTGCGCGGTGGCCGAGATGGCACGTGTCACCCGGAAGGGCGGGAGCGTCTTTGTCGGGGTTCCGAACCTCTACGGACCGCTTGGATTCGAGTATTTGATCCGGGAGACCTCTGTCGGCATCTGGATCGGACAGACTTTCAGCGGTGCCGGACTAAGAGAAATGTTGATCAACTCAGGGCTCAAGCCGCAACACTCGCTTTTCTACTTCTTTCGCTTCTTTGTCGGCGTTCTCGCGCAAAAATAACCCGACAACCCGGTCCCCAGGTCTTCTGAGGAGCAGGCTGTCAAAGCGAAGCGGCTTGTTTCCTCTGAAAAGCTATATGCTGGCACATTGAAAATGAAAATGGCAAGTTGCGGAGATAGGCCGGCAGGGGCATCCCGCGAAACGCGGGACCGTGCCCCTACCGATGGGTCGTCACGGACCTCTGAGGTGGACCTTCTTTTGGCAAAGAAACTTACGCAGCGCTTACCGCTTTGTATGAAACTTCGGCTGCTTCCTCCTGGACCAGAGCTTCGGCCACGAGGTTCGACAGGAACTCGACCTTCACATCCAATTTGTAGTGTTCGTTTAGATCTGAAAGCTGGCTGTGACAGTTCTCGCACGCGGTGCAAAGGATCTCCGCTCCAGTGGCTGTCACCTGGTCTGCCTTCACCTTTGCCGATTTCATCCGGAAATCCTTCTCTCCGATGACAACTAGACCTCCCCCGCCTCCGCAACACCAGTTCGCTTGACGATTTGGCTGCATATCGACAAAATCGTCGGTCAGGCGTTTCAGTATATTGCGGGGCTGCTCATAAATCCCGCCATTGCGAGCAATCTGGCACGGATCGTGGTATGTGATCCGCCCCTTGGTCTTCGACTTGTCCAGCTTGATCCGACCTTCGTTCAAATACCGCTCGATCAGCTCTACGAAAGTGATGACCTTGAACGGATGCTCGCCTGTCATGTGCTTCATAACACGGTAAGCTGTGCCGCACTCGCATATTGCCACTTCGGCAACGCCAAGTCGTTTGGCCTCTTCAACGATTCGCTGGCCGATTTCCTTTGTTTTCTTGGGGTGGCCCACGAACGCGCCGAAATTGACGGCCTCAAAATAACTGAGCGACCATTTTTCACCGGCAGCGTTCATGATCGCGGCTGCGGGAATAATTGAGTGCTTGCCAGCAAGGGCAACGTAGAGCACGTTTGCTCCCTGAACATCGAGCGGTATGGCATCCGCGCCCGCTTCGCCGCGCCACCTTTGAATCACCTCGGACTCGAGCTTGTGGACTGCCTCACCAAAATTCGCTTTTGTCGCATCAATATTTTCACCCTTGGCAATGGCCACGTCTGCGAGCATGCTCAGCACCTTTGGCTCCATGTCCGCGCCGATGAGCATCAACTTTGCGATAGACTGGATAAGTTGAGTATCTATGCCGAATGGGCAAAAGGTCATGCAGCGGCGGCACCCGGTACACGTGAACGCTGTTTCATAAACCTTCTCCATCCAGTAGTCGTCCAGTTCCACC
>JBKQMK010000052.1:0-5464 GCA_052146735.1 Desulfomonilaceae bacterium
GGGAACCATCCCTCGCCTCGTTATCGTCCCGTAGACCCCAAAATCGCAAGACTGCCGCATAATTCCGGTCTGAGAGATTGTCTTCATTTCCAGGGAAGGCACCGGCGCAGTCTGCAACGGTTGCTGAGGACGGGCTGATATGGAAATATCAAAATACCTTTGAAGTCATTTTACCCACTGAGGTAGTTGCCACTGAACGCCTCGGTTTATCTCTTGAAAGAAACCCTCACCCGTCAGATCCATAAAGATGCGATAGGTCCCTTGGACGTCCTTGTTGGAGTGAGCGCTGAAGGCTACCGTGCGGCCTCTGTATGAATAGACGGTTACCACGTCCCCATTGGGGCTTGAATAATAGTCCATAGTGGTCTGGTTCCCTGGGATGTCAGGTGCATGGTTCGATTGTTTGGTCGTTATGTGCTTCATGGAGCTGAGATCGGGAAGTCGATACTTCTGTTGAGCCTGTACCAGCAAAGGCATTGTCATCAAAATTAGAAGATTAGAAGCAACCGCCACAAATTTTACCATTTTCGGAGCATCCTTTCCCTTGCGAATCCACTAACTGGAGAGGTTTTATCAAATCCGGCATCTCACAGCAACCCCCAGGCAATTAGGGTTCGTTGCATTTTCTCCTTTTTCTTTCTTTCCTTTTGCCGTCAAAGGACTATTGGAAATGGACATTACAATTTGGAATGTATGATCGAGAAGAAGATTGAAATGGGTTGAAAAGGATGGCATCGTCGGAACCGGTACCCGGTATGATCATCCCATGGCGGGATCTCCACACAGGCCTGAGCTTCTTGAAGAAGGCCTCCGGACGTCGGGACAGTTAAATTTGGTCAGGGCTCTAAAATGAGATTTTCATCAAACACAGGATCAAGATAATGAATGCTGCCGCCCCTAGTAACCACCACAAGAACGAACCGCCGCGTCGTTCCCTCTGAATTTCCCGCATAGCACGGAGGGCTAGTTTAGAGTCCTTCTTTCTTTTCCGAAGCTCTTCAACTGGAATTCCTGACAACAGTCTCTCCTCTAAAGCCACTTGATCCTGGATCTGCGCCCCGATAGTTTACAATGCGGTAATCCAAGCAATCTAGTTGTGCGAGACACATTTCCCACTACACTATTTCTTCATTTTCTCCCGAATTTCCTTTTTCTTCTGCTCTATGAACTGCTTCAGGTCCGCTTTCCATTGATTTCTCTTCTCCTCCAGCTCCTTCTTTGTCTGCTCTTTCAAAGCGGCTTTCTTTTGCTCAAATTCTTTTTTCAGATTCCGCCTATCTTCTGGCTTTGCCGCTTTATACTTGTCCTTCAGTACCTGAAGTTTCTTGTTCCTGCTGTCCATGAGTTGCTGTTTAAATTGCTCAAATTCTTTCGTCTTTTGGTCCTGAAACTGCTGCACTGATCTTTTTGCATCCAGAATGGCTTGAATGACCTGCGCATCGGTTCCAAAACAAAAATTCGGGATACCCATTGCGAGAATAACGACCATCAACCAACCAAGTTTTCTCATATCCTTCTCCTTTCTGAAATTCCGATCTTTCCATTGGTTGGTGTATCCACTCACATGTCTGTAACTTGGCAAGGCTCGAAACAGATGCAAGACTTGCTCGAAATGACCTCTCAGGCTTCATACAAGCAAATCCTTGAAGGCGCATTTGTAGAGGCAGGCCAGATCTTCCGATTCATTGGTAACACTTCTGAATGGCGCCGGCATTGAATGTCCTAAACATCCGGGGCCTTAGACTCACGTTCCGCGCTTTTTTTTGGAGAAATTGGGGTATTTTGTTGAGGTTAACCGTCTGATATCATTACCATGGGGCCGGATCAGAAATTCATTTTGCCTCCTAATGGCTTTTCCTACTTGGGCGAAGTAGAATGCTTGATCAGTCCGGCTGCTTAGAGCTAAAAGTAGCGTGATAACAACATATAATCTCCGCAACCGATGTATTCTATCATATTTCGTCACTTGTGCAACAGAAAATTCGTGGAGCCTACGATCCACCAAAGTAAAGTACAGAGGTTCTATATGAAAGCTGGATATCACGCGAGTTACTGGATATCTTGCCAGCAACGGTTGTTGACGGCTTTACTCGGCGAAACGCGAGCTTAGAGAGCTGGTAGTAGCGTACGCTGCGCCTTGACCCGAGAATCATGGGAGACGCCCAACTGCATAAAAATTCTCATGTACAAAATTATCCCTCTACACATAAAATAGTACACAAATCCGTCTCAACTTTTCCCTATGTAATTACAACATGATGCAATTTACGTGACGCAGTTTTCGGCCCAGAGCATGCCGGTTAAATTTAAAATGGGCAGAATTAAAATTAAATCTGTCTCTGCAGAGAGGTCATATTCTGATCAAGCCGGTAGCTAAGTACCGGCAGCACCGTTTGGCGCTCCGGCACCTCGACGGTCAAAAGTGGGAAATCCTAGGCCCATACTACAACGTGGCGGTGTCGAGGACTTTTCGTAGGCGGGTACTAGAAGAACTCTCTGCAGATACCAATTACTAGCTATGCTAGATATCTTCACCGCTGATAGCCTTCGCTCCGTGATGCCCCTGACCCCTCCTCGCCACCCTTGCCTTTGGTGATTGCCCTCTCTGAGAGACTGTATGTAACTGCTCTGATCAATAATAGTGATCCGATAAATGTTACAGAGCTGAAACCTTACTTGCCCATAACAAAGGGGAACTTCCTGATCCGCCAATGATGCGGGTTTTAAAAAAGGCGTAACGTAATATCGTATGGTTACGGCTATTGTTTCACCCCTCAGGTCTCTTTTTGATGTACTGGCATACAAAAACTCCCCAACTCCACCTATCTATTATGGCACCGCCCACCTGCCTACCTGCCTGGCCCACCGAAGCCTGCCCAGAGGAAAGGCGAAGGCGAGGTGGAGCCCAATGAAGTCGTGTTGCCGTGATGATGTGAAGAGAACTCTCGATCATTGAGAGGAAAAGTGTTCTGTGTTTCTGTTACTTTACACAGTGGCCCGTCATCAGCCCCACTGCTCCTCTTACCATGAACCTCGTCAGTGTAGCATTCATGTGTTTATGGCGCTACCCGAGCATTGTCCGATCACCGGAGATCTCGATTTAGAGCAGCCCATCATGATCACCTGATGTTGCGCCAGGTTATTGAAGTTGTACGCCGGGATAGCGTACCGACCTTCCATGGCCTTCATGAACATTCCTTTGGTGTCCACGAGCCCCAAATCGGAATACTTGGCAACAGCAGTCAGGCTCGCTCCCTGTTCGCTGGTGGAATTCTTTAATTCACGGTCTATAGCTTTGGCCTATTTTCCCCCTGCTTTTGCCCTTTCATTTTCTTTCGGCTGATCAAGCCGAACCATTAGCAATTGCTGTGTCTTCTCTTTGCCAAAATGCACGAGCGCTTCGGTTTGGTCTTGTGTCAGATTGCCAAGGCCGGTCTCCATGATTACGTCCGTATTCTTGCCGTCCGAAAAAGTCCATGCAGCCCGCTGGGTCTTCTTGTCGAGCTGGCCTCTGACAGGCCGACCAATGTCTGTCGTGGTGTTGTAATAAGTCCCAGCTATAATGCCGGTCTTGTCAACCGCAAGCTGCAGGAGCGTATTCGAGTCAGTGGCCTGGTCTCTCGAAATGGCGAAAACCCCGAGCGGCAGCCACTCCGTTTCCTTTGTTTGAGCCGGGGGAGCGGTGGTAGCAAGGGTGCTCGCCTGTTGATAATACTCCTCCGCGCTCGCCACAGGTTTTCCGCTCATGTAGACCTGCTCGTCCTGGTAATAAATGCCTCCACCGTAATCATAGTAGGTGGGAGAGCTCCAGGCACTTCCTGCCACCCAACCCCCGACCGCAGCCCAGGTCGCCGGCCTCCACCAATGATTCTGGGCATATTGATGTTTTCCGAAGTTTTGCCAATAGGCGTTCGCCATATTGGGATGGTCCTTCCACCCCTGGGGCGTAAAAATATTGTCGTACCTGCCCTGAAGATTGTCCCGAATTTGGCCTGCATTTGGCCGTGAAGGCAACTGAGTCGGACGATCTCCCATACCAGGGCGCCCGCCCGCACCTGGTCTTTCTGCGGGAAGCGTACTTGCCTGGAGACGATCGCCCGCGCCCGGTCGTTCTCCGACACCTCCCCTGTCTCCTACCCCAGGCCTTTCACCGCCCGGTCTCTGCGATCCTATCAATTGCTGCGCACCGGCATATCCCAGCGCTCCCGCAGCAGCGCCAACACCCACCTTTCCGAGATCAGACATACCTTTTCCACCCTGTTGGGGAAGATTCAAGAACTGCTGAACTTGGCCCTGGCTCGGTTTCGCCCCCCCAGTGCCAGGAACCTTGGTTTCTACTCTTGAGCCGGTTGCCGAAGAAAGCTTTTGCCCGGAAGTACTGGGGAGCTGAGATGCCACCTTGCTGGGAGTCGAAGGGCGTTGCTGCTGAGAGGCGCCCTTGCTAGGAGTCGAAGGACGCTGCGGCTGAGACGCCACTTTACTGGGAGTCGTAGGACGCTTCTGGCTAGATGCAACGTTGCTGGATTGCTTTGGTTTTGACTGAGATGCTGTGGACCGCGATTGGGATGAGCTCATGGAAGGACTGCGGGAAGCGGCTCCACCGCTGTAAGAAGCGCCGCCGCTTCTACCACCGCCTCCGAAGCCACCGCCTGCCATGCCACCGCCCCCTCGTGAGAAACCGTCTTCGGCACCTAGAAAAAGGAAGAATACGAACCAGATAGCCAGAGCCAAAAGAGTTAGCCTTTTCATGAGTCCCTCCGTTATTTACCAGATTTTGCCTGTGCTTCTTGGGCGTTCTCGCGTACCACCGTGACCTCATCGATGTCCGGAAGAAGCTCTCCCTCCACTTCACGGCTAACGGACTGCCAGGTGAATGAGTTCGGATTCACGTATGTATATATGTTAATAGACGATGCCTTCTGACCGGTACCGAGGATGCTTTTCACATTCACCGTCCACCTATTGTCCGCTCTCGACCATTCGCCTTCCCCAAAGCCTGCCTTGGTATCGAATATCCACGAGCGAATCTTTTTCGCCACAGGGTCCCAACCAATGACCTGTGTACCCTCGAGATCCACGTGATCCCCCACGATCACACGAAACGTTCCGTTTATGAAGGCGTAGTCCTTGGTCCACCGAAAGGTCGTTTCAACGCTACCGGTTTCGTCCCGATCCACCCAATCTCCAATGAGCCATTCAAGTTCCCCGAGTTTCGCTATTGTGGCCAGAGGAACAGGGGATTCCTCTTCTTCCACTTTAAGGATCTTCCATGCCCCCTTTTCTTTCACATACGTGGCCGTAAGAAGATATTCTTCATTCTCTTCACCCGGCCGATGGAACGTGGCAAAGCCCTTGGCTATTGCTCGATCAGCCGATTGGAGTTGAACTTCGAAAACTGCCCCCTTCACCTGGATGCCCTTGTTTTCGGCAAGGAACTTTTCCAAGGCTGGGCGTATCTTGTCCG
>JBKQMK010000053.1:0-9090 GCA_052146735.1 Desulfomonilaceae bacterium
TCGTGATGTGGTGATTGTGCACGGCGATGAGCGATTCGTCTTCAAAGCTCATTTCAAACGAGATAGGCCGCCGTCGGTCGCGTTCTACGGCCTGATCGACGAACGAGGCTTGCCCAAGGCCTTCTTATCTGCTCGCCCTGGGCGATTCTGAGCCCCTCCATTCAGACTTAATCGAGATAGGACCGAGAGGCAGCTCAAATTACAGGCTCCATTCTTCTATTTTGACGCCTATGGGAGTTGCCACTCTCTTACCAAGTCCAAAGGATTTATCAAGTGGTGAAATTCTGGATCAAGGCCTCGCTTTTCACGTGTCTGGGGATTTCATTCCTGATGGCTTTTGGAATGCGTTTTCTAAACGAAGATCTTTTGGTAGCCCTTTGTTCCGGGCGAGACACGCTTGCCGGTCTTCTGGACAAACCGGATCAGTGGTCCTTTACCATGCCCGGAAAAATATGGGTGGACCAGTCCTGGTTGACACATCTGGTCTACTACTTCTCCTATTCGGTGTTGGATGACCTGGGACCTGTCCTGCTCAAGGGGTTGCTGCTGACCCTTTGTTTGGTAGTTCTCTGTTTGCGATGCCGCAGCCTTGGAGCTGGAGTGGAAGCGACTGTAACGGCCCTGGTATTTGGTACTCTGGCCATGGCCCCTTTCCTACAAATTCGTGCAGAGAATTTTGGCGTTCTCTATTTCCTGGTTTTCGCCGGTTTCTTGACCGCGTCTGCTACATGGGGCAGGTGGCGGCAGGGGGCTTGCCTCGCCATACTCGCTTTGTGGTGCAATTCTCACGGATCTTTCTTGCTCGGCCTTGTGCTCCTAGGGCTTCGAGTCCTGGCAGAGATTCTGTGCGGTAGCAAATCGTTGGCTGCCCTAGTCCGAAGTTACACTTTCCCGTCAGACAAATCAGAGGTTCAGCCGAATAGCAGGCCATCTGCTCCGTCACCCCCCGACATCGCACACACGCATGATTGCGATGTCCGTGGCTGGCTAGTCACATGGCTCATCGCCATTGCCATTGTGGCATTTTTCAATCCCTACGGCCCGGCAAATGCTCTGATGCCTTTTCGCCAGTTGTTCGCGAGCCGAATGACAAGTCAATCTGCAGATTGGATTGCACTGCTGGATTGGAATCAATTTTGGAGGCACGGTTTCCTGCAGCCCTTGGACGCGAGTCCCTTCCTTCTTTTCTTGGTGTTCACGGGGGGGCTGGCCGCTGCCGTCCTCTTCTCCGGTGGAATCCGTGAAACGTTCAGTCGCCGTTTCGCCGGTAAGCTGAGGCCTGAGACATTGATGGGATTACTTATTCCCACGGTGCTGCTGGCCATAGCATTTAGATTTCGACGAATGATTCTCTTTGCGGCGCCGGCTCTGGTGCCGGCGACTGCGGTCTTGCTCCAGCGGACTCTGAACGGCCTCGCGAGGCGGCTCGAAGGCGAGGACCGATCGGTCACAATTCGGGCGCAACTCATCGTAGGTGGAGCGGTAACGGCATGTATACTTTTTCTCGGCGAACAGTTTATCAGCAAGACTATTATACCGTACATGCCCTCCAATCCCGTGCGATATGACAGGCCTCTGATAAAGCAATTGATGAGCTTCGATGCGTACACTATGGATGTGGCCCGATTTATGAAAGACAATGGTATCAAAGGCCGAATGTTGACCAGTTGGACCGCAGGGGCGTTTCTACTGTTCAGCGATCCTGGAATCAAGGTCTTCATGGATGCACGGGACCAGAGTTTTTATTCGGATCAAATTATTGAACTGTATTTCTCTATCATGAATTCCGGACGGGAGGACATTCCCAGCACGTTAGAGGCCCTGGATCGGTACCAAGTCCCTTTTGCTGTTCTGGCGACCAATGCCGCAGACTTCGAGCTAGCTACGCTCCTCATGGAAACGAGGAAGTGGGCCTGTATCTACAAAGACCGCGAGTTTCTGCTCCTTGCTCGATCGGAACCAGAACGACTCGGTCCAATGTTCCAGTCATCGAGTCTGAATGCACTGCGGTACAGGTCGGATGACGCCCGGCTGGTGAGCGAGGCGGTGAGGTCCCAGTTCTTAACCGGAAAGGTCCCGCCGGAATTGTTGGCGCGGTTGCAAGACTACTGCCGCCGTGACCCCGCCCCGGACCTGTACAGCCTTATTACCCTTGCTCTCAATGGCAAATCTCAGTGTCTCGGATCCGAGGCCACATCTTTTCTGATGTCTGAAGTCCAGCGTCTGGCAGGGATAGATTACATGGTTGCAGGCGGTGCAACGAGCATAGTCAAGAGCCTTATGATAGTGGCCGGCATCCTGGAAGGCGATGAAATAAAGTGCCATTCTGGAAAAAATTCCCAGACTTACAGCAGGTTTCGGAAGGGAGCAGCCAGAATCTATGCAGAGTTGGAGGCGAAATATCGAGGATACTAAACTGTGTTGGCCTGAAAAGAGGCACAAAATGCCGATTGCAAGACAATTCAACCTGAGTCATGATGTACCCTGAGACCACTGCCCGTTTCCCGAGGCTGTTGATGAGAACCGTGAAGCGAACCGATATCATTCTGATAGCACTTGCTGTAACGCTGACCTGTTTGATTTACATCCCAAATCTGGGCAACTCTCTTTGTGGCATGGATGCGCGTGGTTATTCCAAGGTACTGACTGATAGAGATTTCTTCAAAACAGCACGACTCCTTTTGTTGGATGCTCAGGGGAAAGTTGTCCCCGGCTATTACGCACCACTCGGATCGATAAGCCTTATGGCAGACAAATGGCTCATCGCTTCGGACGTATCGATTCCTCGGTTTACATTGTTCGTGAATCTGATGATTCACTGTTTAAACGGGATCTTGATCTACTTTCTGCTCACGAGTCTGGAAATCGACTCTGTGGTGACAATCATCACCGTTTTCCTTTTTTTGATTCATCCCCTCCAAGTTTCATCCATTCTGTGGTTTGCCGAGAGGAAGACTGTTCTGTCAGCGGCCCTTTATCTGCTTGCTTACATCTCGTTTGTCAGATTTGTGCGGGACGGCCACAAACTGAACTACGGTATCTCACTGGGCGCGTTCGCTGCCGGACTTTTGACCAAACCTACCGTAAGCGTGTTGCCGCTCGTACTATTGGTAAGTGACTTGCTTGGGGTTTTTCCCAAGGGGGAGGCTCAGCTTGCCGGAGCGACCTCCGCTTTCAAGTCAAGCGAGTCACTGATCGGCGAGCGACCACGGCTCAGCGGGGCGAATGACCGGTCTTTACTAAAAAAGCTGATTTGGGTGGTCCCGTTCTTTCTCATGTCGCTGGTTTTCGCTTTCTTGTCTCTCAAGTCCGAAGCAGCATATTATACCGACTTTCCATTGTCTTACCGTCCTCTCATAGCCGCTTCAGCCGTCTGGTTCTACATTTGGAAAACTTTGGTGCCTTCCAACATCACTTTCATTTACCCCCGATGGCACGTGGAACCGTCTAATCTCTGGTGGTGGGTCCCTTTGATTGGTTTGACTGGATGCGCAACATTGCTGGTTAAGTTTCATCGCCGCTTGAACAAACTTGCGATATGGGGCCTGGCGAACTTTCTTATCCCGCTATTGCCCGCTGTAGGTTTAGTGGAGTTCGGTTTCTTTCAACACTCTTTTGTGGCGAACCACTTTATGTATATATCCATGATTGGCATGTCTTTTGTTATTGCCTTTCTGCTTACGTACTTGATTAGACCCCTGCAACGGCCTGCCCGCCAAATGTCGATCGCCGGCGCAGCGTGCTATTTTGCGCTGCTCATTTTGCTGACATGGCACGAGGTCAAAGTGTGGGAGAGTCCCATGATTCTATGGCAGGACAATATGCAAAAAAATCCGGCCTCGTTTGCAGTACAATTCGGTGTGGGGAGTGAGTTTTTGCTTGCCGGCCGGCTTCAGGAGGCCGCGCTTCATCTGTCGAA
Organism: Desulfomonilaceae bacterium; assembly: GCA_052146735.1. Lineage (GTDB taxonomy): Bacteria > Desulfobacterota > Desulfomonilia > Desulfomonilales > Desulfomonilaceae > CAWBBA01. Next base: position 3,920 of record JBKQMK010000053.1, read on the forward strand.
ATCTATAGAATTGAACCCCAAGAATGCCGACGCTTATAACGACCTTGGGGAGACATTTATGCGGTTGGGCAAAAGAGAAGAAGCCATGGAGCAATATCGGAAAGCAATGAAAGCGCGCCCGGACATTCCAGAAGCGTACAATAATCTCGGAAATGCCTTTCTGGGCACCGGCAAATACGAAGAGGCCGTGAAGCTGTTCAACCGGGCAATCGAGGTCGCGCCCTCCCAACCCGAGCCTTACATGAACTTGGGTGCAGCCTACATGAATTTAAGGAAGACCGAAGAAGCCACAAAGAACTTCCAGATGGCCGTTCAATTGGATCCCCGGTCAGCCAAATCGCACGCAAATTTGGGCTTTGCCTTGATGGAGGCGAATCGGCTGCAAGAGTCCCTGAAACACCTCACAAGGGCCATTGAAATAGATCCCGGGCTGGCGCTGGCTCACAATGCTCTCGGCTCAATTTGCATCAGAATCGGCGCGTTTAACGAAGCAGCAATCCATCTTCAAAAGGCCCTCGATATCGAGCCTAATTTAATACAGGCGCGGGAAAACTTGAAAAGGCTGAATGCAAGATCGGGCATTCGCCCGTCCAACGAGGCGCAATAACGTCTTGTCATATAAGGCAAGCCTTTATTTTCCTTGCGCCTCCGGCGATTTGTTTTCGACTGGACCTGGAACCCCCTCTTTCAAGGGCGTGGAGTTCCCTTGCTCTGCCTGTTTTGCGCCGCCGCCGGCTTTTAGCGTGTGGCGATCCTCAGCGCTGACGTTTCGGTCGAAAAGTTCAAAGGATTTCTGACCGGTCGTTACGTCACTCATTTCGAAGAAATGCAATTTCCCGTGATCGGGTAAGTACATGATCACGTCGTTGTCCTTCATCCGGAACTTGCCCGGGTCGTCCCATGAAATATGATATTTGTCGAAGAATTGCTTTTTCAGAGAGGTCAGGTTCCATCTAAGCTCCTGATTGAGCACGAACCGCATCAGGTACAAACGATCCTTTTCGGTAAACTCGAACTCCACCTGCTTGTAGTACGGGTTGTTCGCCAGGGGCCAGACCAGCTTCTTCCTTGTCGCATTTGCAAGAGGTGACGTGGAGTGGTCGCCGGAATTCTTGATTTTGTCAATCAACTGAGATGAAGATATTCCCAACTCAACATCTTGGATTTCGGCAGGGAGAAAATCCATTTGGGCTAGAGAACGTAGCGGGATAAGGCTCACGATGACCAAGGCTGCAAGCACAATTGTTGTGGTTTTGAATTTACGAGGATCGAAGGGGCTAAGCTCGCTCAGCAACATATGGTGGGTCTCCTTTTGGGTGAACCGTTAACTGGAATTTAGTGACCGGCCTCCCTGCCGGCCATCTTCCAGGATAAACAGCTTTCGTGGTACACGGTCACCTCTTGTTTGAATCGGACACCGTCGGTCAGCTTCGTCTGAAGTGCCTCTAGTGTCTTTTCAGTTTAAAATCTGTTCTGTTCGGGTCATGGGCCCGGACTAGCTGCTCCAATGTGTCAATGAAGATCTCCCCCTTCAAATTTTCCGGGATCTTTTTTCCTTCAAAGAAAACCTGCGGCGTAGCTGTGAGCCTGAGCTTAATTCCAAGTGCCACATCCTCCGCTACTTTCTTATCCGCCGCTGATCCGGAGTTCATCAACTCCTGGAACTTCTGCGGCTCGAGACCGATCTGCTGTGCGAAGCTCACCCATGGATTGGTCTTGAGCTCTCGCTGATGACTAAAGAGCAGATCAGCGTATGCCCAGAACGACTTCGGGCCTCCCATGAGAAAGGCTGCGGAGGCTGCCCGGGCAGCAGCGCAGGCCATTGGGTGGAGGTTGCCGAGCAGGATATAATTGCATTCAAGGGAGAGCGGGTAGTTCTTGTATACCAGTTTCACCACATTTGGATTCATATCCACTACTCTCCGTAGGAACTTCTCCGCCTCCGCACAGATAGGACACTGGAAATCGCTGAAAAGAACGATTGGGTAAGGTGCCGCGGGAGATCCGTAAATGGGATCCTGAGCAGACAAGGGGATCTGATAGTCTGGTGAAGCTTTCAGCATGGCGTTGATGACGACGGGATCGTTGGCCAATTCCTCGTATTTGGCCTTCGCATCGTCGAAACTCAGGCTCTTCTCGACCATTCCGGACATGAAGAAAACCGACAAAGATATCAGAAGGCCGACCCCAACGAAATAGAGTCGTTCCCCAATCGTAGAGATTTCCGGAAGAAGAAACTCCTGGCGCTTTCGTATCGAAACGACTATCACGAAGACGAGTGAAAGCAGGTTCACAACGTGAACCACGATGCACCAAGGGCACACAAAATCGACTTCAAAGATCATAATGTAAGCATAGTACCAACTGAACCCGATGGCGGCGGCAAAATAGATCACCAGGCAAATCCACGACAACTTCCTGATCCGCTGGTTCAATAGGGCATTCACCGCGAGCCAGAGCACAAAAACAAATCCTACCAGTCCCAGCAGCGCTGACGAAAAGTACCCGAAAAGCACGGCATAGTCGGTGAGAAGTATTGCATCACAATTAATACTCCCTTGAGAACGACACAGAACCGAGTCACCCGCGGTTCCTAAATGGCTTGTGAGGGCAACGTGCCGATAGTCTAGAAAGCCGGTGGCGAACGTTCCTACGATCGCGAGGACTAAGAGCACAGCAAATGGCTTCCAACCAGCAAAATAAGGCCCGGCAGCGACGACTCCTGCGGGAGAATTCGTCTGAACTCGGGATCTTCTCCGCAGCCACCGCGAGATAACGCGCTGATTTGCTTTATGTTCAGTGCCTCTGTCCATGTGCGAAATACCTTCTCCAACGAGCAAACGCCTTGCAAATTTTGTATGTTAGTGAAAAAGGCTCGCACGGTCAAGTGCGCCTCCACGCAAAAGAAGTGTATAATATTATTGTGAGGCAGCGGGAGGATATAGGATGGAAGAGACCAAAGCCAGATCTAAAAACTATGTGTGGGTCAAGGATACTGCGGGCAACGAGTTCTTGTGCCCTATGGACGCACTAAAAAAACCTGAGGAAGCCACTCAGGCAGAGCTGAAGGACTGTATAGACGTGGAGGCCCTGAAGCCGTATCTGGACGAGTGATCGCTCAGCCACGAGTGGAGTGACAAGGAAAATCCTTGATGACCTGCGCGGAAGCGAGAATCCAGTTCAAGACCTAATATCCGCGCTTTTCCTCTTTGTCTGGAGGAAGATAAATGAACTGCTCACGCAGTATACGCTTTTCTGGTTTCTGCTTCCGCGGGAACGACAGGTGAGGCGATCTTTCAGTTAGGGATGCGCTGATGACCGGCCTTGGGTGCGCGCTGATGGACAAACCGGCATCTTCGCACGCGAAATCCCTTTCCATCCGAGAAGGCAATTCCGGAAAGTACTATACGATTTAGCTCATTGTTTTCTGGCGAGGCTGTCTGTCTAAAACCTGCCGCCCACCAATCCCATAAGACCTATCACTATTAAATAGATCCCTACTATGTAGGCAGCCAGCTTCGGCCTGAGCAAAATTAATATGCCGGCTATCAGCTCTATGACCGGGTGCCACTTCATAGGTATGATCAACTCCTTAATTCATGACATTAAACAATGCTTCTCAACTGCAAGACTACCGTTGGCAAGGCGATGCTGTCAATCAAAACTCAGCAGCCGGCTTTCGGCCGATCAGGTGGGACACGTTTTCATTCTCGCCGGCCGCGGTTTCATGAACCAATATGTCAAAATCGTGGAAATACGGGTACAGGCCGTCAGGGGGTATGAGGTAGGCGGGATTGAACTCCGGTCTGACGCTGGTATGTCTCTCATTGAAGGTAGCGTAGAAGATGAGGCCCCCTTCTTTCAACGCATCTCTGATGCTCCTCATCAGCGGCTTTGAGAAGAAGTAGAATACGATCACCAGATCATAAAGATCTCTTGGGAGCGGGTAGGTATCTAGGTCTACGACCACACACCGTATGTCAAGCTCCCGCCGGACCGCCTCTGCCTGCAACGGATAAAGCGCCTGAAAACTTATGTCCACGGCATCTACGCTGTAGCCGCGTTCGGCAAGAAAGATAGTGTTTCCGCCTCGGCCACAGGCCACGTCCAGGGCCCGGCCAGACCTCAAAATTTCGTCATGATTCAGCAGGAATTCATCCGGAGCAGGAAAAGCGCCCGATTCCTTATAGTAGCGCAGGTCCCATTTTTCACGGTCGTTCTTCAAAGCTTCTCCCCGCACACTCTCTCTGCATCCCCTTGCAGAGCAGTGCCAGAGTCGCATTCACCCAGCGTTCCAGTTCATCGGCGCTGCCGCGATACAATCCTGGGCCGGAAGCCAGAAACTCCGTGTAATAGGCCCGCAGTAACGTCTCCAGCAGGGCTTTGACCAGAAAAGCCGTACGTTCCACGTCCAAGTCCTGCCTCAACTCTCCTCGCTCCACAGCCTGACTTACCAGGTCTGCAAGAAACTCATCCCCTTGCCTCTGAAGTCGTAGTATTCGCCCCGCTCCGAAGGGCGATTCTCCAGACTGAAGCAGATGGAAGTAGACTCTGGCGAGCAGTGGATGGCGGTCGATGAACGCGAAGCCTGCCCTCAGGAGTTGATCCAGGCGCTGAAAAAAAACCATTTCCGCGGTTTCATCCCGGACCTGCTTCAAATACTGTTTGACCCGGCCCGCGGCCATTTCAACGATGCCGTCAAAGAGGTCCTGTTTGGTCCGAAAGTACTGGAACAGGCTCCCCTTACTAATTCCCGCGGTCTTTACGAGGCTGTTCATCGATGCGTTCCGGTACCCCTTGGAGGCAAATTCGCTGACCGCGGCTTGAAAGACCTTTTCCTGCTTTTCAGCAGGCAAGTTCTTGAAAAGGTCTGTTCCTGAAGAAGTGAGATCGTTCATAGGGTGTGTCAAAGTCCTACGAGGCATTATGACCGCCCGGTCATTCTATGGCAACTATGCCGCCATATCAACAACTCGTATTCGTGGGCAGTGTCTTGATTTGGGACACCATGGGCGGTCCGTACAAACCGTCACCCCGGACTCCGGAAACTGTCTCAAAACTCGATTTTGGGGTCGCGATTTGCCAGAAAATGTACTACAAGGAGAGAAATTCGAGGGCGGTGAGATCACCATGGGCAAACAGATCAGGGAGGATTACGAGCAGATCTTGAT
>JBKQMK010000054.1:0-4169 GCA_052146735.1 Desulfomonilaceae bacterium
CTTTAAGGTTGGAATTTCGGCCTGTTCCCCTTCCAGCTGTTCCGAATGGGTACTTTGCAGCAGTTTTATGAAAACACCGGTCGGAAATTATGGATGACTTCAATTTCCAGTCCGACAGACTCCTAGGAGCGTCTTCGGTTCTTGGCCATCCAGGTTTGGTTTTACTCTTACCATCCAGTACCGGGTGTCCGATCCGAGAACCTGGTAGTGGAGCACCTTGTTGATCAGCTTTCTCGTATCGTCTAGGTCGGGGAATGCGGACAGAGTGTCCCAATCTCTGATTTCAATAGGGTCACTAATGATTTCTAATGGAATGGATTCAATTGAAAGCCCGTTCCGACAAGACGGCCCGAGGGACAGTTTGTCCCTTAACGACTCTTTCAGAAGAGGTGATCTGGAGCCGGGCTGGTCGGCCACAATGAGAGCCATGCCGTCGTCAGGTTTGCCCAATTCCTCCACTGACCACAAATGAGGACAGCCCAGATTAGGGCTCAAAACAAATGGGAAATTTTGCGGGGTCATGCGACACCTCCGTCCTGCAAGTCTACGAATCCCGATGTGCGAGTTAAAAAGAAATCTCTGGCCTGGCCGCTATTTGGGCGATCTATTGGTTTTGCAGTCCCCCCTTAGAAGGATGCGAACATGGAATGGCCTCGATTCCTTGTCTTCATAATAAAGTTTTAAGCATGCTTTATATTCAGCGCCTCGGGTCGCTTCGGCTAGGGACGACTGGATTAGAAATCTTAGGGGTCTATGCATAGAAACTCCCGCCGGTATGCTGGTGACGAGGGAGTGCTCAGGGATAGTATAAGCTTCATAGTCATATAGAACTCTGTCTTTGTATCTATAGTCGGCCTCACCACATGACTGGAGCTTGCTATGGGAATTTCCTCCCGATTTCGGCTTGGAATTTATGTACAACTTAATAAACGGGTAAGAAGCCTTAGCTGTCCCCACATTCTTTAGAATAACATCGCAAATAACGAGTTCATTATCACATATCTCGTCTTGGGAATGGCCTGACCTATTAGTAATCGTGGCCGGCAACGGTTCTGAGCCTGATGCGTTAGTCGCAATCTGAAGACAAGGTGCTTTGTCCGTATCTGGGTCTGCGAGTAGTGGCCTGAGACATATAAAAAGCGCAAGAACTGCAAGAGCGGCGAGAGCTGAAGCAGCTATTAACGCGGCTACTCCATAATAACGGGGGATTTTCACGTTTGACACTTCAACCTTGGTAACAAGCTGGCTTACCTCTTCAATCTTAACGTCGACTTCGTTAGTTTCTGTCATTGGTTTCCCCCTATGTGATCTTTAGGACAACGCGATGACATGGCCTCGAATCATGAGGCGCTCGCCATTCTTGAGATCTTTGGTGTGGCGGTAGACATTCGATATGACCCCCGGACTCAAAATGGCCACTATGTGGTCTAGCACACACCTTCAGGAAGCCAACACTGCCACTCGCAGGCTGGAAAGAAGATTTCCCACAAGTTTCTGAGAATTCGCCGTTGGCTTGATCCGGCCAATTTTTGCCTCCACATGCTGAAAACCGATCGACACAAAGGTGGTGAAATCTTGGGAATCCCCATGAATCGGTCTTCATATCTTGGCCGCTGATTTCTTACCTTCACCGCCTACGTCTGAGTTCCTGTCTCAGCCTGCCGAGTTCAGCTTCCAACACGGTAATCTGGTACTCCATCTTCTTAATCTGGTTTTGCAGTGAACGAATGTCGGCCGTCTCCGTAACGTTAAACACTAGAGGGGGAGCGGTGGATGCCTGTGGCCTGGCACGAACCTCCCGCCTGAGTTTCTCAATTTCCTTCTGCAAAGGCGGGGTAGGAGGCACCACGATCGGCCTGTTTATCATCAGACTCTGAACACGTGGTGGTACCGCTTGCGCACTCGACTCGGTCGGCGCTAGGAATGCCCCAAAGACGACGACCAGTAAAACAAGAATGGCCGAATTCAGCCGCACGGCTTTGAGTAGCTTTAGAAAATCATTGAACCTTCTCATGATTACCTCTGTGATAGTGCGCTTTCTGTTGCTCAAACTTCTTCCAGCCTGAGCGGACTGTCGCGGTAGTTGAATTGGCCAAGGGCAGCGCTAGTATCCGTGAACACCTCGAGGTGGCCTTTGAAGCCAGACTATCCCCCTCGCGGATCCGGGGCTTCCCCATTTAGGGCATCAGAAACGGCCATCTGACACCTCAGTCCAGGTCGGTCCGGTCGGTATCGCCTGATGGTCAATAGGTAGCTCCTAAATACATCTCGAATGCGATAACAGGATCAATGACCCTGTCGGGCATGACCCCCCAGTGGTTGAGGCTGGAAGGGTGATCCCAATTGGGAACGCCCTTGTCGACGCAAGCGTAGTTGAACCACTTTCCCGGCTGCCAATAAGAGACTCGGGCTTCCACGGCCCACCCGTCCAGCAACTCCCAAACAATCCCTGTCTTTGCTTCCCAACCGAGATCCCTGTTAGGTATGGACAGGGCCGGATTGGTGGGGGTTGACCCAGCCGGGTTCGCGAGGGTCGCCGCGGGTTCGGCGTACACCACGTTTCCGAAATTCTTGGCAACTGTGGCAGCTGTGGTATCAGGCCGAACAAAGCCCAATGCATAACCATCAGAATTTCTCATTGCATACAGGAAAGATCCCGCCAATGACAGATTGGAGGCCAGGAGGTATTCCAACCTCACAGCGAAAACAGAGGCGTCGGGAATGTGGCCAGGCGCATTCACCCCTGATCCAAATCTGTATGAAAGAAGAACGGAGTACGGATCAAAAAGGCCGAAGGCTTGCTGATTCAATTCCTGAATAAAGGGCTGTCGGTCGATATAAACTCCGTGGCGCCTGTCAGGTCCGGGCATGAAACAATAGAAAATCTTCCCGCTGAGCGGCCCGAACGTGGCTCCGGTCTCCGCCATGTAACGCCAGCTTTCCGAATATTTGGATGCGAAGAGGCTTCCACTGCCGTCAGTATTGTCTGGTTGGCCGAAAAATGTGCCGTTGGCCGATCTCTGAAAACGAAAAACCCTGTTGAACCAGTCCATTTCTGTATTGAAGAAGAATTGTCCGTTGTTGTATTTGAGGTAGGCCCATCCCTCCGTTATGTAGCGCTCTAACGTCGGTGTCTGATTACGGAGTTCAACCACAGGCAGGGGTGGCAGTTGCAAGGGTTGCAATTCCGGGCCTTGATGGTAGGTAGAGCGCAAGCATCCAAAGCCTAATTCGAGATCGGTCGAGCAATAGGTAAGAGTCCCAATGAGGTTGTTCACTGAATTGGCCCCAATGTCGTTGATGTTCCACAAGTTCGTAGCAGTGGCAGTGGTGAGATTAGGCAAGGTCGACGTGGGGCTCGGAAAGACAAAAGGTGTCTCCCAGGGGAAGAAACCGAATCCGATTCGCAAGCATCCAGGCCCTGTGTGGCCCCATGCATAAGCATCATCATCGTTCGGCCAGTACTTCTTTCTGTCTGTTTCCTCCGTACTGTCCGTAAGCATCTTTTTGAAATACGGATCATCCTTCTGCTTATCGTCCCTTCTCTGAAAGACGCTCTTGCCGGTTTCCTTTACGCCGCCAAAAAAATAATACTCGGGTTCAAGGTAATCTTTTGGGACCTGCGGGTCTTTTTTAGCCGGGGCTTCGGGCTGTCCGGTTCTTTTGTAGCGAGGCCAAAATTGCGGATTAAACCAGGACATGACGCCTCTGGGCAACGCGCCGGAAGCCACAAGGCACCCCAAAATATCTGGAACACAAAAATCCCGTTCCAGCATCAGGTACTCTGTTGTCCGGTTATGAGAGAACTCCAGACTGCAGCCTTTTTGAAAGAGTACCTTGCCGGCCGTGATGTCCGCAATAGGGGTACGCACTCTGACATCCCACAATGTCAGTTGCCCTGGAGACATCACTGCCACTGATCCCTGGACAGACGAGGTGCTATAGGCACTTATGGTGTACCGAGCCTTCAACGTTACCCAATCATTTCCGTATTTAGGGTCTACGTTCAGGACAACCTGTGAAGTTGCGGCATTGGTCCCGGAAAGTAAATATCCACGTGCAGAGCACGTGGCTTTCAGGTTGCCCCCCAGAGGGGGGCTGTGGGCTCCTCGAATGACACAACCTGTGTGACTACCCAGAGCGAGGTTATATGGTCAACTCAAGGAGAT
>JBKQMK010000055.1:0-6086 GCA_052146735.1 Desulfomonilaceae bacterium
GTACTGCAGGAGATCAAAGGCGAGGTGCTGGAGGAGCGTGAACTGGACCGGTACGTGGTCTCCATCAAGATCCTCAACCGGCACGGAGAAATAAGGGAGCTGACCTGAAGGAGGAAGGAATGCTGGACAGTGTAGTTTTTGAAGAGCCCTGGCGGAATATCAAGGTCTCCGCCTACACGGACCTTTATGCCTATGATCCTCAAGACGGGGCCGTGCTTTTCATTTCCCTGGCCGGGAATGAGCAGGCAGTCAAAGCCATATCTTCAGCCATCATCGCTTGCAAAACTTTCGGCATCAGACGGGAAGGCCAGCCTGAGTATCTTTTGAACGGCCATCCTGCCTCACGTTATCGGATCATGTCCACTAAGCTGGCAAGTGGATCTTTGCATCAGATCGTGGCTGATGCCAGGTTTTGGCTAAACTCAGATTCAGAATCTCGTCTGGTGATCATTCCGCAAGATACACAACTGCACGAAGCAATCTATTCGCAGGTTCTCGCTCCTTTGGCTTCCCCGGTGATTCCCGCTTGGGCGCAATGGGTATGTGATCGACTCGAACAGGCGGACCAGTTAAGGGAAATGGCGGGAACACTGAGAGTAGTGGACGTCGCCGTAGATGAGCGTATCGTGGATGAGATCGTCTCGGAAGGTATCCGAATAGGACAAATCAATATCAATGAACAAGGAGAAGCTTATGCTGGAGTCCATTAACGATGTGACGAGTTATCTTCAGGCTTTCGGCGGGGCTCTGGCTCATAAGATCCAAGCCGAGGCCCAACCCCTCTTTCAGCCAGGTGATGATTGGCATCCCCGTATGAAAGAGCTTTTACGCACACCATTCCAGGCCCAGGCTGATTCCATTCAGGCCGCTGTTGAGACATTGAGGAGACAGGACAGTGTGATGTGCATTGGTGAGATGGGTGTTGGAAAGACTCTCATCGGGGCAGCAGTTCCATACATCATGAAAAACGGGCATCCTCCACGGGTGCTAGTGATGTGCCCCGGCCATCTTACGAGGAAGTGGGCACGAGAGGTAACACAGACTATCCCAGGCGCGCAGGCGACCATACTCACTCGTTTGGCGGATGTTCAAGCCATAGATCCACGAGAGGCCCATCACGGCTTACGCTATTACATCGTGAGTAAAGAACGGGCCAAACTCTCATACGCATGGCGGCCTGCTTTCAACGTAAGGAAAAATGTGCCGGTCTGCCCGGACTGTGGAGAGAAAATAGTGGACCGAGACGGGGTACCTGTGGATCAAGAGGCCCTGGCAAAGAGGAAGCATAAATGCTCAGTGTGTAATTCCCCACTGTGGCAGGCCGACAATACCAGGTTTAGGCGGTTTTCGGTGGCGGACTACATCAAGAAGCGCCTCGACGGGTACTTTGATTTCTTTATTTGCGATGAGGTTCACGAGCTAAAGGGAGGAGCCACAGCTCAGGGGAATGCGTTTGGGACGTTGGCTTCGGCTTGCAAGAAGACCATTGCACTGACAGGAACACTCTTGGGAGGCTATGCCAGCCACATGTTCTATCTAAACTATCGCCTCAATCCCCAGGCCATGCTGGCGGACGGCGTTCAGTACGGCAAGGAAATGAACTTCATAAGCCGGTATGGAGTATTGGAGCGTGTCACCCGGTACTATCCCGGTGACGACAATGTGTGTTCCAAGGGTAGGAAAGGACCTACCGTCACCAGAGAGAAGCCCGGAGTTAGCCCAGCTATCTTCTCGAATCATCTTATGGGCTCCACTGTGTTCCTAAACCTGGAGGACATTGCTCTTGACCTGCCGGCGCTGACCGAAGAGGTGGTACCCGTGGAGATGGACGGTGACTTGGCTGATGCGTACCATGAGCTGGAGAATAAGGTGGGTGCGGCCATGCGGGAGATGCTGGTCAAAGGCTCTCGTAAGCTGCTCGGAACGTACCTCAATAGTTTGCTCTGCTACCCGGATCGCCCTTTCCAAAATGAGCCCATACTCTATCCCGGAACTGATAGGATCATTGCACAGCCTGTCGCACTGCCGGACAACCGGATCTATGGCAAGGAGCAGCACCTGCTGAACATTGTTCGCCAGGAACTTGCACAAGGCCGCTGCTGCTTTGTGTACTGCGTGTACACAAACACGAGAGACATTACAGCCAGGCTCAAAGACATCTTGACCCAAGACGGTATCCGGGCTGAGATTCTCAGGTCACTCGTAAAACCTGAGCTGAGGGAAGAGTGGCTCCGTGAAAAGGTGGAGCAGGACGTTCAGGTGATCATAGGCAATCCGATCCTGGTACAAACCGGCTTGGACTTATTGGATTTCCCCACCATCATGTTCTATCAAACCGGGTATTCGATCTTTACTCTGCGTCAGGCGTCCCGTCGATCATGGCGCATAGGCCAGAATAAGCCCGTGAGGATACATTACCTGCACTACAGCGGAACTATGCAGGAGCGTGCTTTGGAGCTTGTCGGCAAGAAGCTCTCCGCATCCCTTGCCATTGAAGGTAAGCTGACTGATGACGGTCTGGCTTCCTTGTCCGCCGGGGATGACATAACCCTCATGCTGGCGAGGGCATTGATCGAAGGCGCACAAATAAACGGCGCTGAAGGCGTGTGGCGGTCAATGAATGAGGAACGGGTCAAACCGGCAATATTGCCGCACCAGGCTGAGGATATCTTGTATGTACGGCAGAGGAGCCGGTCATTGGAGGTGCTCGAAGAACGCTCGTGGAGTTTTCTGGGGGAAGAGTTTGGCTTGTGTGCTACGGCATGACAAATGGGAGGGAAAGCCAGCCTCATTAAGCTCGACACAGTAAGACTGGTATTGCCGGTCTTACTACGGATATCAAACCCGGCATGACAAATGGTGAGGTAAGGAGGATCAAATGGACAAGGTAAGAGAAAGTAATCGCAATGTGACCGACCTGGTTCCTGTGCAGCCCGCGGGAGAGGTGACAGTCCTTCCGCCCGACTCTGGCGTGGTTGGCCGCTTCTTGAAACAAACCGAAGACATGTTCAAGGGCAGAGCCATGAGAATGGGTGGTTTGCTGCGACGGGTCAATGAATCTGGGCAACGAACTGAAACCTTGTTGCGAACTGCTGCGGAACGTATGGAAGTGGCAGAGGCAGCCCTGGAGCAACAGTTCCAAAAAGAAGGGCTTGTGATGGAATGTCAGGGCAATACGGATACTGAGATTGGCCAGCCCTGAACCAGATCTTTTGCAATTTCCCCTGCAACCATCCGTTCTATCTTATAGAGACCTACGGTCTCTATTTCTCGCGCGTACATCTAAAACTTCTGGTGTTTTCCTTATACTAGGAACGTTAACTGATGTGATTTATCGCGCGCGGGGACTGCAAGAACCCCCACCCCCTATACTACCTGGTATTTTCTTTGGCTCCTGTTCAGGGGATTATGGGGTAGGCGATATTAGACCCGACATAACCACTAAGGATATCACCAGGTTATACCTAATGGTCTATCGCCCTCTTTCCCCTGTAATGAACAATTACTCTTTTTCCCACTATTCAGGCTAAAGAACGGATTCTTTTGCCAGGAGTCCACCTTCTTATTTCCTGTAACAGCCTATCAATCGCGGACAAAGTCAATAGGTGACTGCGACGAAACCTATCCCTTTGCCTTGGATGAACAAGGCACTCCCAAAAGCATGCCCGGAACGCTGAGCTATCGCTGATTATTTCCCCTTCTTACCCGCCTTCTTTGCAACACCTTTCACCGCGTCCTTGAGGGCTTTAGCCGCTCGAAATACCGGTGCCTTAGTGGCCGGAATCTTGATTTTCGCTTTCGTTCGTGGATTGGTGCCAGTGCGTGGATTTCGGTGTACAACCGCGAATGAACCTAAACCGTCGATCCGTATCTTCTCTGCTTTCTTCAGTCCGTCTTGCAAAGTCTTCACCAGTGAATCAAGCATTTGTCCGGCCACTTTCTTGGCAACCTTCGTCTCTTCCGCCAACTTCGCCACTAGTTCCTTCTTCGTCATCGCAATACCTCCTTATGGAATGTTAGTCTTGACGCTCTCAACCAGGTTGAGGGGCTACGAGAAGCTCCTTTTCGTCCTTTTGCAATCGCTTAATCCTGAATTCTTCCTTGAATGCCGCTGATTTGCTTGCTGCTCGCACATACCACACGAGCTGCACGGGCACTCTTGACCTAGTATACCGCGCCCCCGTCCCCGAGCTGTGTGCTTCTATGCGGCGGCCAAGATCAGTGGTTATCCCGCAATACAGGCTGTTATCAGAGCGCCGAAGGATGTATACGAACCAAGACATCTCTATCCCCTCGTCCAACAGCCATTTCACCCACGTTGTCTACCGTTGTGGCCCCCTCTTTATCGCAGTGGATAAACCATGTCCACCAGATTTTGAGTACCGTTCCGGTTAAAATCAGCATGTACTGGTCGAGTCTCATATTCTCCGGTAAGATCACGTCCCGGCCATCGTGCAGTTAATCGACTTTCTTGGTATGTTAGGGACAGCTGCCCGGTCCAATATCCTGGAGATGTCTTCTATAAAGAGCCCAAGGGAACATGCACCCCAAGTCACCGCCTATGAGTACCGCCGAATCTGGACTGTCTACCCCGCGGTATTGCAAGTCATGGATAATGCTGCTCAACTAGAGTGACCGCGCAACTTTCTCGTATGATGAACCAACGGAGGGGGGCCTTTGCAGGATAAATTTCACGGCCGATGTCCTCCGTTGAATCTATTTTAAATACAAAAAAAGTCCGCAGTCGAAAGTTCCCAAGGTCATTGAACTATTTTTTTCTCATGTGGACGCGATCTGAGCTTGAACTACCCGGGTTAATTAGCTATTCTATGCGTAAAGACGGACCGCTTTTTTCGGGAGGATCACTTGCAAACCGCCGATGGGCTACCAAAAAAGGTTTTGGACCAGAGGCTCGCCGAATTGGTTAAGAAGCATGGGCGCAAATGGAAAAAGATCGCCTTGATCCTCACCGAAGAAGGATACAGGAACAAGAATGATGACCAGTTTTCACCTTGGGCAATCCAAAAAAGATGCGACCGGCGTCCCGGGCGACACATTCCAATCCGTGCCTTCGTCCCGCACGCGTCCCCCATTTTGGATGTCATAGACGAGATCTTTGTCCCCGAAGAAGACATGCCGTTTCAAGTAAAAATGGCACAAATGATGGTGCTCGGAGTTTTCCTGGAACGCATCGGGGAATATTTTCAACGGATGGCGTTGGAGAATGTTTGCGACAGGTTCAGTGAGCAGGGTTTCTACTGGTTCGCCTGGAATGTATTAAACGATCCGAGTGCCAGAGAGAAATTTATGCCGACGGATTTTTTCGCCCCCCTGAAAAGCATAAAGAGCACTGTGCGCAGTGTCATAGCCGACTTAAGCACGTTGCCACGAGGGTTAAAGGATCTAGGGCGAGCTGAGTTTCCGATTCTTCTGAAGCGAGGTGACCTTAACGCAGTGTGGCTGGCGCTTCTGGACAAAATTTTCGATGATGGAATCATGAGTCATTATGGGTATTTCAAGAATGCGAACGCTGAACTTCCTCCCCGCCGGCGTGGGAACAAGGGCTCTCGGAAAGATAAGGTGCACCGCAAGTTCTTAGGTAGCACCGTTGATTCAGTCCTTCGAAATCTCTTCGACGAGCACAAAAAGAAACTGGGAATCAGGGCCTCACGCATGCTGGACACCATCCTTTGGCACTGGTTTGGTTGTCCAAGGCTATCCTATCAGAGCGGGGAAAGTCATCAAACTGCAACTCCCAGAAAAAGGCGGCAGAAGCCGCGGTCTTAGGTTTCGAAATAAGAGGTTGTAGATATTGTTTGGTCTCTGGAGTCTCCCAGGGACGAGAAGATAGAGGCATAGAGCGAAGCATGAATTTGGTACTATCCCGAGTTGGTCTTAAACCACCAAGACATGGAACCAATGATCGAATTCAAAAAAAGGAGGTGAATACAAAACCCACCCTAGGAGTCTGTCGGACTGGAAATTGAAGTCATCCATAATTTCCGACCGGTGTTTTCATAAAACTGCTGCAAAGTACCCATTCGGAACAGCTGGAAGGGGAACAGGCCGAAATTCCAACCTTAAAG
>JBKQMK010000056.1:0-7717 GCA_052146735.1 Desulfomonilaceae bacterium
CGGAATCTCGATCTCCAACTCCGATAGATCCAACGAATCCACGAAATCTCGGATAAAACGCGCCGGATGATCCCTGCCCACCCAGTCTTCCACTGACGGTGGAAACATCAAGATCTGCTCGTAATCCGCCCTGATCTGTTTGCCCATGGTGATCTCACCGCCCTCGAATTTCTCTCCTTGTAGTACATTTTCTGGCAAATCGCGACCCCAAAATCGAGTTTTGAGACAGTTTCTCCGATCCTGGGTCCAGTCTGTCCCGCGCTTCGCGGGACCGCGTACGCGACAATGACGACGGGCGGGACGCCCATCCCACTGGAGATTGCTTCTCGGTGCTCCCCATGGCAACCTATCTCCGGCTGTGCAGAATGCACACCAGCAGAGACCATCCAGAAGCCTTGCCCTACCTCCACCCAGCCGAAAGCTTTTCTTGGTTGGCGCTCTCGCATTGACTGCAACCAGTGCCTATTGTATTTTCAGAGTTTAGATGCATCCAATTTGTTGAACAGGAGCAGGGGCTGATTTGATGCTCAAAGGCAAGAATCTTCTTATTATCGGCGCTCGCGAAGGCGGATATGGGGCTGCAATTGCCAAGGCTGCTGTGGCAGCGGGTGCTCACGTTTTCGGCACTTCACTCAATCCTGAAGACCAACGGGAACAATCGTTCTTCGAGCAACTGGACACAACACTCATAGATGTGCCTCTTAGGTACAGCTTTGATCAGAGATGCCGAGTTTTTGACGATTTGACTCTCATCGAAAGCCGGCTAAGAGACATGGGTGTCAACCGACTCGACGCTATCATACACGCGGTCGCGGGCGGCTTTCCGCGACAGCCGTCGGTCATGAAAGCAGTGGGGGACATCCTCAAAGGAAAGCAAACCTTTTTTGACATGGCCACGGCCGTGAAGAGGAATGTCTACTACGTTAATGCCGACTCCTTCACCGATACGGTAACCGGCCTGTCGAGTCTCACTCATGAAAATACGCAGTTCATGGCTCTAAGCTACCGCGGGGACTTGCCTTACTTTATTTCCCACACAAAAAAGCATCTTGAAGACCTCGCTGTACGCATGGCACGCCAGGGGAAACGCACGCTTATTGCGGCGCTTCCCGAAGCCTGGACCCAGTCGTCCCAGTTTTTCACCGGAATTGAGATCGCGGTGATCCAGAACTATGTTCGAGACCTGCAGCCGGCATCCGCAATCTCAGAGGACCTTGCCCCGGCGTTTTCCAGAATGGAGAGATCGCTGGCCGGACTCCAAGGCTGGGAAGACCTCTTGGAGGATCTGAAGAGATTTCTCAAAGAAGAATGGGGTTCTGTTACCGACTCCTCAGATCTTGGCCGACTTTCCAAGATTGTCGAAAAACTCTTTACTGGATTGAGAAAAGACAGAACGTTCTCGGTGCTCAGAGAAGGGGTGGAGATCGTTTCCAACTTTGTGCGGGAAGCCTGCGGGATCATTGTTGTCAGAGAATTCATCTCGGGCGGCCGTTACCAGCCTGGAGATGTACGGCAGGTATACTATCGGGACCTGATCGGAGGCACATCCGTCGGAACCGCAAAACCACGTGAGCCAAGGCCCCGCACGACGGCGGTGAACCGCAAGTGGGTGTGCTACGAAAAGGATGAGATAGAGCGCACACTCAACATGTACGGAAAAAACTTTCTCTTTCTTGACCGTGTGGTAATGGAACAGGCCGATATCTACGACGGGTTCTACGGATTCGCTCGGTTTACCGTTCCGACCCCTGAGCAAAACCCCATACTGAAGGACCACTTCGTCGGCATGCCCCTGTTCGGAGGTCATCTGCAGATGGAAGCCGTGGCCCAGTTCGCGGCCTTCATGGTGTTGAAGCTCCATAAGAACCAGAGGCTCATGCCTATACTCACGGGAACGGAGTTTCCCGATCTCAATACCATGGCCCCGCCGGGCGAAACATTGACCATGATGGGAATAATTACCGTTCCTGAAAAAAGGAACTTGGCGCTGGAAGCCTTCATCGAGAACCGTTACGCACGTTCCAAAGGGATAATTCGAGGCATGGTGCTAAACGAACGTGTAGTGCGGAAGATGATGGCATCCTTTAGCTCCGAGCACACGGAGGAGTGACAGCTACGTGTGATGAACAACTCAGGCCAGATAGAACCTATTCGGGGGAGGCCCTTGATTAAGTCGCACGGGCAAACCTGCGGCATTGCGAATGCTCTTAAATGGGACGTGGGTAGGTCCGCGTGCCGGCTCGACGAGCTAGCAGCCCTTCTCGAAGGAGCAGGACGACGGCGGGTGCTGGTTTTGTGTCATAACAATCCAGATCCCGATTCCATAGGGAGCGCATACGGATTTCAGTTTCTCTTGTCAAAAAAATTCGGGGTTCGATCTGTAATAGGTTATGGCGGAGTTGTCACACGAGCCGAAAACCGGGCAATGATCCACAGGTTGCGGATCAAGATGACCCAGTTGTCGCGTATCGACCGTTCCCGGTACTACGGCATCGCGCTAATAGACGCTCAGCCGGGCACGGGAAATAATCTTATCGATTCTAGAGCTGTTCCCCCGCTGATTGTCATAGATCATCATCCTTTGCGGAAGCCTTCTCTAAAAGCCGAATTTCACGACATCCGGCCAAAATACGGAGCCACATCGACTATAATCACTGAGTATCTCTCCGCAGCGGGACTGGTTCCAACACGCTCACTGGCCAATGCCCTGATTTACGGCATTAAAGCGGACACGAACTCTTTGGTGAGGGGAGCCTCAAAGGTAGATTTCAATGCGTTCAACTATCTGTCGCCCCTTACCAATCCTCGCGTGGTCGGCCAAATCGAGCGACCTTCGCTCTCTTCGGAGTACTTTGAGGATTACGAGCGAGGTCTGGCCCGGGCGACCGTCCACCGGGACATAGCAATTTCATGTCTGGGAAAGATCCATTCCGAGGCTATTATCCCCGAACTAGCCGACGTGCTTCTGCGTCTCGAAGGGGTGAGTTGGTCCTTGTGCATAGGTGAACGCAACGACCTGCTGATACTTTCCATGAGATCCACATCGAGACTACACAAGGCCGGGGCGGTCATTCGAAGGCTGGTGGGGAAGGCTGGATCGGCGGGAGGCCATAAAGAGATGGCCGGCGGTCAGATTCCGGTTGCAGGAATGACAGAGGAGGAAAAAGGAGAACTGTCCCGGAAGTTGATAAGCAGGTTCCTCAAGCTCCTTGATAGGGGGAGTGTTCGTCCTCGTGCGTTGGCAGACCCCCCCGCAACCGAGGGAGTCGATTGATTGAAACCTCCGTTGCTCGTTGTTTATCCAGCATTTACACAGAAGCGGGGCCTTTTACCCTCTTTGAACAGCGTTAAATTGTCGGCCAAAATTCCAGCGATGCCCTCGTAATTCTGCCTCGTCGCGCCGGCAACGTGTGGGGTGGCGAAGACGTCGTTTCTGGACAGAAGCGGACTCGTAGGCTCGAGCGGCTCACGTGAGTAAACATCCAATCCCGCGCCCGCGATTATCCTTTCATCGAGGGCTTGCAGCAAATCATGTTCGTTCAGCACAGGGCCCCTGGATACATTGATCACGAAAGCGGTCTTTTTCATTGATTGGAACAATTTTCGGTTGAATATGCCCCCGGTTTCCTCGTTGAGAGTAATAGTGGAAATGACAAAGTCCGCGGTTGATGCCATATCTAATAGACATGAAAGGTGCGCGGTCCTTGTAACACCGAGTGTCACTTCTGTCTCAGGATCGGGAATGCGACTAATCGCCTGAACCCTCATGCCGAGTGCTGTCAGCCTGCGCGCGAGGGCTTTCCCCACCCGACCCAGCCCCACAATCAGCGCTGTGTTACCAAAGAGGGCCTCACCGACAGGGGCCCCCCAGAGACCTTCTTGAAAGGCAGCGAAGCATTCTCGTATACGCCTCGCAAGACCCATCATGAGAAAAACCGCGTGCTCTGCAGTGGACTCGGCATTGGGCGTAGCGTCTCCCGGAACATTACATACGAGAATCCCTCGGGCGGTTGCCGCGGGAATATCGACTCCTTCGAGTCCCACACCCCACTGATGAATCAATCGAGCCGCCGTGCCTGCGATCAGCTCAGGCTCCAGACGGTGCATAAGAGGAATAATCACGTCGACTGTCATTCCTCGTTCTTTGACCTGGTCAATCGGGGACGCGAGGATCTCCTCGTCCGGAAGGAGCGCCCTCAGCATCAGGGGCGCTCTGGAAAACGTTTCACCGCAAAAGAGAATCTTCATTGGGCATCCATCTACAAATATTTGTCCACATCAACGTGTGAGACTAGAAACGGCTTCTTGTAACATCCCTCTCTACAAGGAATGCTCTCCAGCTCCTGGAGGATCAGTTCCATGCTCGGCGACTCCAGGCGCGATCTCAACGCCTGCAACAGCCTCTCCTTGGTCTCGAAGGAAATCCCATCCCAGGGGGTAATAAGTACTCTTAGTGTTTTCAGGTCTTCCTGGATGATTTGAGCCTCTTGTATTTCATCCGTGTTGTAAAAGGCAAAATGCAGTATGAGCGGCGAAATCATATTCATTTCCGGGGTTAAGACAAAGTCTATCTCTCGTCCAATTATCTTCTCTATTGTGGGATGCTCTCTTCCGCAGGAGCAATGTCCTTCTCCTTTGATAGCCAAGTCGCCGGTTTTGTATCGAAGAAACGGCATGGCTAAGTTGTGAAGGCACGTCCCCACAATTTCCCAACACTCCTGTCCCCTGCTAACGGGAACCAATTCAACTATACCCATCTCCGCCTGTATGTGGTATCCCTGTGCGCGCTCGCACTGGATCGCAGTTGCACAGCACTCTTCCTGGCCGTACCAATCTATTATCTTGGACCTGAAAACATGTTCTATCTTTTCACGAATGTGCGGATACTGATTTTCCGAAGACGTTACTATGTATTTAGGTGGAGGTATGGATCGCCCGTTTCTCTCCATCCACTTGGCAAGGATGTACAGGCATGAAGGCCATGCGTTTATGAAAGCAGGTTTGAACCTTTCAAGTTCATCCGCCATCATTTCGAGGCGCTTGTGATCTACATTATGAAAAGAGAACCTGAGTTCCCTGGATCCGGGCAAGTACTGAGACACCTCCTTCGGATCGGCCAAAGGCAGAGCTTTGAAGAGAGCTGTCCTATCTCCGCTCTTGTATCCGAGCCACAGGAGATGCCGAGGGACCAAAGCCCTCTCTGTGGGCCTAGTGCTGCTGTCCATGCAAAAGTCCAGGGCTGTGCCGGTACTACCACTGGTACGAGCCGGGTTTTTCCCCAAAGCTGCAATATTGGCTGCAAGGAGGTCGTTCTTTCTTTTTATGACGGTCTGTTTGTCAAGTGTCGGCAGCTTGTTCAGGTCATCTATGCTCTGAATGTCCTGAGGTTTTAGGTCATGTTGCTGAAAAATCTCCTTGTAATAAGGTATATTGGCATAACAGTGATGTACGAGACATTCCAGGCGCTCTTCCTGGTATTTGACGAGAGCTTTTTCGCCCCAGTGTTCGCTCTCCATCAGCAACGCAAGGGCTTGGTTCCACGCCTTGCCGTACCGGACAGAGGGAGGAACCAAATTGTAGAGGACCTGTCCCCATTTCACGAGTGGGACAGGCCCTTTCTTGATTAAGGTTTTCAGATAGGCTCTCATCGACCTTGCTCTTGTCCGACCCCGTTTAAAAAACCATAACACAGCGCTTTGGGGTTCGCTTGCGGATAACCTGCATGGGAATCGCCATCAGTCTTCCCTGTCCCGTCCAGCGACACCTTCACTTTACAACAGAATTGCTGAGCGAGTCGAGACAGGATTGACCTTCCTGGGCTCAATACATATATTAAAAACCAAGGTAGAATACAGAAAAACGAGAGTTTTGGATTTAGGAAGGGTCGATATCATGAACGACAAAGATGAAACCAGAGGATCAAATCTGCCGGATCCGAAAGAGATCGAGAAGGAGATTAATGAATTTCTGGCCAACAAATACGGCAATCGTATACGGGTTATGGGGACGCAGATTGGTCCTTGGCCCGGCGTGGAGGAAACGGGCGGGGGGGAAACGATAAAACAGGATACCGAACCTGCCCATGTCCGATTCGATATGAAACCCGCGGAACTTCATGACTACCTGGATCGTTTTGTCATTCGCCAGGATTCGGCTAAAGAAATGCTTTCAACCAAAATATGCACCCATTTCAACCGAATTCGTTACTTTCAGCAGAAAGGCGAAATCGAAGATCGCGAGGGAATCGGGAGGATCAAAAGTAATATGATCCTTATAGGCCCAACCGGCGTGGGGAAGACGTATCTGATCAAACTGATCGCCCGAAAGATAGGAGTTCCTTTCGTGAAGGGTGATGCCACAAAGTTCAGCGAAACGGGCTATGTCGGGGGCGATGTGGAAGATCTTGTGCGCGATCTGGTTCAGGAGGCGGACGGTGACATTGAAAAGGCGAAGTACGGGATCATATATATAGATGAAATCGATAAGATAGCGTCTTCGGGAAACATAATCGGAATTGACGTATCCCGAACTGGAGTCCAGAGAAACCTTCTCAAGCCGATGGAGGAGACCGAAGTAGATCTGAAAGTAGCACATGATCCGGTATCTCTCATGGAGGCCGCGGCTCATTTCCAAAAAACAGGCAAGCGGCTGAAGAGGACAATAAACACACGAGACATTCTTTTTATCGTTTCGGGCGCCTTTAATGGGCTCGATGAAATAGTGTCCAAACGGATGTCCCGTAAGGGGTTAGGCTTCGGTGCAAGCCTCAAAGTGAAGGAAGACAGGTCCGACCTGTTGCGTGAAGTAAAGTCGGAGGACCTGATTGAGTACGGTTTTGAGTCGGAGTTTGTGGGACGCCTCCCTGTCATCGCGGTGCTGGACGATCTGGATGAAGAAGACCTGTACAAGATACTGAAAAACAGGTATTCCTCGGTTGTAACCGCAAAAAAACAGGACTTCAAGTCCTATGGCATAGACATCCGGTTCACCGACGAGGCTCTGGCGAAGCTGGCTGCGCTCGCTCACAATGAGAAAACCGGAGCGCGGGCGCTTATAAGCGTGATGGAGAAGGTTCTCGTGGGCTTTGAAAGAATGCTTCCCTCAACGGAGATCCACCGTTTGGCCGTCACCGAAGAACTGATTGACGACCCAAGAAAGTTTCTTCAGGGTTTCTTGGAGGACGACTCGCATCCTTCCAAATATGAGGTTTTCGACCAGGTTGACTCGCACGAGAGGGCCGAGTTGCTCGAGGAACTCAAGGCGAGGTGCGCCGAGTTCGAAAAAGCGTGTGGCAAATCCGCTAACGGATGGGAGCTGGACATAATTGTGGATGCGTGCATGAAACAGGGCCTCACCCCTGAGACTGTGTACAAACGCTTCATCAAAGTGGAGCAGGAGATCCATGCCTTTGAGAAGGAGTTCGAGAGCCTCTACGGTCTCAGGATACGATTCGCTGAGGATGCTCTTCAGGAGCTGATCGGGCTGGTATTGAACGACTCAGAAGAAGCCCTGATAGTGTGCCGCAAAATCTTCCAGAACTATCATCATGGTCTGAAGCTTGTGATGGAGCGAACCAAAGAGCAAGAATTCACCATACCTCGTGAGGCAATCCGGAACCCCGAGCGCTTCCTCAATGACATGATTCAGAAGACTTATCATCAACAGCAGGAAGTTGGAGAAGGTTCATAGCATCAATAGTGCGGGTGGCGGCCCCACG
>JBKQMK010000057.1:0-25703 GCA_052146735.1 Desulfomonilaceae bacterium
CCGAGGCTGGGCACTATCGGCCGATCCGAAAACGGCGTGCAATCACAGAGAGGTGAGACGTCGGTGACAAAGGTCATGAACACGGCCTTCTTCTGTTTCTTACTGAGCACTGCTGATGCGTACTCAACCATTTTCTCCATGAAGACGGGAATAGACTCGTTCCATTGAACCTGAATCGCTCGCTGGTTGCACGTCAGTATACACTCGGCGCAGCCCACACAGTTCTCCGGATTGATTCGAGCTTTGCGATTCTTGGCCTCGCCTTCGACCGCGATGGCTTGGCCTTTACACCAGACTACGCATTCTCCGCAGCCGATGCACCTCTTTCTATTCACTTTAGGAGAAATGTTGGAATGCTGCTCCAATTTACCTTCGCGAGAAGCGCACCCCATGCCGAGATTCTTCAAGGCCCCTCCGAATCCCGACAGTTCATGTCCCTTGAAGTGGGTCAGGAGGACCAGCCCATCGGCATAATGAATGTCTGCGGCTATGTGTGCATCCTTGACGTGGCGGCCTTTGACCGATACTCTAATAGTATTGTTTCCACGTAACCCGTCCGAGATGATCGCCGGGGCTCCCGTCACCTCCCTTGTGAAGCCATTGTCGAAAGCCGTCACAAGATGTGACCACGCCTCTGTTCGCGATCCCACGTAAAGGGTGTTCGTATCTGTCAGAAAAGGTTTAGTGTGAAGCTCTTTAAGGCGGTCGACCACCTTGCGTACGTATTGGGGCCTAATATGAGCGGTATTTCCTGCCTCTCCGAAGTGGAGCTTCACCGCCACCAGGTCCCTGGGGCCAAAGATCTCGGCGGGTTTGATCTGGTCGAACAGATTCACCACTTTGCCCGGTACGTTCTTCTTCCAGTCTGCGGACAAATCGGTCATGAAAACAGTGGAAGGCAAGAGTTAATCACCCCGAGGTTATTTGGATGAGAATTTCAAAAATTATCCCGCAGCCTAGTTGAAATCACAAGAAAAAACTTTTGAAAAAAGCCGAGGCGCGCGGTAATATGAAAGTCGAACCGAAACCTCCCGCACTAAAGAGTTTAGAGGATAATTCGAGGAACAGAAGAAGCCGACTATGAAAGATCGAATAGGTGAAATGCTCCTGAGAGCAGGGATCATAGATGAAGAAAAGCTTGAAAGCGCATTTGACTTTCAGCGCAGCCAGGGGGGCAAGGTTTACGGCGCCTTAGTGAAATTGGATTATCTCGATGAAGACGATTTGGTCGAGTTTCTCTCAAGGCAACTTGGTCTTCCTACCGTGTCCCTGGATGAAATTGACGTGGACCCCGACGCGGTAAAGTTGCTTGCAGCCCAAAAAGCTCAAAAGTACATGGCCATACCGTACAGCCAGGTAAATTCTTCTCTCCATGTGGCCATGGCTGATCCCACGGATTTGAACGCCATCGACGACATCAAGTTTATGACAAATCTCTCCGTGGAGGTGAGCATAGCTACGGAGAGCCAGATCAAGAAAGCTCTGGACATTTATTATGACAGCGGGCTCCATGTTGAGGACATGTTGGAAGAGTTCCAGGATGACGATTTGGAGTCTCTCGGCTCGGACGCCTCTGATCTGGATCCCTCCGATTCCGCCAAGCTGGCCGAAGAGGCACCGGTAGTCAAGCTGGTCAATTATATTCTACGCGAAGCCATCACCAAAAAAGCCAGCGATATACATATTGAGCCTTACGAAAAGGTCCTACGAGTGCGTCTTCGGATCGACGGGGCCTTGTACGAAATCATGAAGCCGCCGCTTAAGCTCAAGAATCCGGTGGTCAGCCGCATCAAGATCATGTCTCGGCTCGATATTGCCGAGCGGCGCCTGCCGCAGGACGGCCGCATAAAACTCAAGCTGGGTAAGGGCCGGGACATGGACTTCCGCGTTTCGGTCTTGCCAACGCTCTACGGTGAAAAAGTCGTCATGCGTCTGCTGGACAAGTCTACCCTTCAGCTTGACATGACAAAGCTGGGTTTTGAGGAAAGCCCCTTGAGGCTGTTCAAGGAGGCCATTCACAGGCCCTTCGGGATGGTGCTCGTGACCGGGCCGACCGGCTCCGGAAAGACAACTACCCTATACAGCGCCCTTTCAGAGCTAAATTCCACTGACGTGAACGTTTCAACCGCGGAAGATCCGATCGAGTTTAACCTTCATGGTATCAATCAGGTTCAGATGCATGAAGAGATCGGTTTGACTTTTGCCTCCTCTCTCAGGTCGTTTCTCCGGCAAGACCCGGATATCATAATGGTTGGGGAAATACGTGACTTTGAGACTGCCGAAATAGCCGTCAAAGCAGCACTCACCGGTCACTTGGTCCTTTCCACTCTCCATACCAACGATGCTCCCCAGACGGTTAACAGGCTCCTGAACATGGGCATAGAGCCGTTTCTTGTGGCAAGTTCAGTGAACGCCATTATTGCCCAGAGGTTGGCGCGCAGAATATGTTCCGGTTGCAAAGTGGAAATCGATCCTCCGGCAGAGGCGCTACGAGACCTTGGCGTCAAAATGGAGGAGATAGGGTCTTTTCCAGTATATCAGGGAACGGGTTGCGCCGTGTGCAGTAACACTGGATTCAAGGGTCGCATCGCGTTATACGAAGTGATGCCAATTAGCGACGAGGTCAAGGAACTTATACTTGCGGGCGCCTCTTCGATGGAGATAAAGAGAGAAGCCATCCGTCTCGGCATGGACACTCTGCGTGCGGCCGGGGTCAACAAGTTGAAAGAAGGAATCACCACTATCAATGAAGTGGCTCGATCCACCATGGCCGACTGACGCCGGTAGTTGCCGCGTTACACAATGGGTCCGTCCCCTTTACGGAGTTCTTGGATAGACATCAAGCCGGAATCTCCGCGTGCGACGGATTTTCCGCCGAAAGGAATCAAGTTTTGGCAAGCCTTCACGATTTTCTCAAAGAGATGGTTGAACGGGGAGCATCGGACCTGCATATAACTCCGGGCGTTCCACCGATGATTCGTGTGCGGGGTGAGCTTATCCCTCTGGAGTACCCGCCCCTGAAGCCCCAGGACACAAGACAACTTTGTTACAGCGTGCTGACCGATGCCCAGAAGCATCGCTTTGAAGAGAATCAGGAACTGGATCTCTCTTTCGGAGTGCGGGGTCTCAGTCGATTCAGGGCCAATATCTTCATGCAGCGTGGAGCCCTTGCTGGGGCGTTCCGGCTCATACCCTACCAGATCCGCTCGTTCCAGGAGTTGGGACTACCGCCTGTGGTCAATGAGATGTGCTCAAAACCCAGGGGGCTCATATTGGTAACAGGTCCTACCGGATCGGGTAAGTCCACCACACTTGCCTCCATGATCGACAAGATCAATACGGACCGTCGTGAACACATCATAACTATCGAGGATCCCATCGAGTTCACCCATCAACACAAGTCCTGCGTCGTTAATCAACGAGAGGTGCATCAGGACACAAAAGGCTTCCATTCGGCTCTCCGCTCTATCCTGAGGCAGGACCCGGATGTAGTGCTAATCGGCGAAATGAGGGACTTGGAGACGATAGAGGCGGCCTTGACCGTGTCCGAGACGGGGCATCTCACCTTCGGAACTCTCCACACCAACTCTTGTGTTCAGACCATCAACCGAGTGATTGACGTCTTTCCGGCGCACCAGCAACCACAAGTTCGAGCGCAGCTGAGCTTCGTCCTGGAGGGAGTCCTCTGCCAGACCCTCATCCCCACTATGGACGGCCGGGGGAGGGCACTCTCACTCGAGATCATGGTACCTAATGCCGCCATTCGGAACCTGATCAGAGAAGACAAAGTGCACCAGATCTATTCACAGATTCAGGTAGGTCAGGCAAAATCGGGAATGCAAACGATGAACCAGTCGCTCCTGAGCCTCTATCAGAGGAGAGTCATCTCATTCGATGACGCCATGACGCGCTCGCCGGATTCCGATGAGTTGAAACAGATGATGAGCGGCATTGGTAAACCTGTGAAGAAAGGGATAAGGCCCGGATGAGCAGACCCTTCGGTCGATTCAGCATGCGGTGGAACCCAAGGAGTGTGATGGATGCCTGAATACGTTTGGAAAGCCAAGTCAACGGCAGGGAATGTCATCAAGGGAGAGATGAATGAGGTCAATGAGTCGGTCGTAATTACCAAATTGCGCAAGCTGAATTACTCCGACATAAAGGTTAAGAAGAAACCCAAAGACCTCCTAGCAAATATCGAATTCTTCCAACCGAAGGTCACCACCAAGGACGTCGTCATCTTCACCCGCCAGTTTGCGACGATGATTGATGCCGGCCTGCCGCTCGTTCAATGCCTGGAAATTCTGGCGAGCCAGCAAGAGAACAGGACCTTCAAGAAGGTCCTGGCTGCCGTAAAGTCCAGCGTGGAAGGTGGCAGCACCTTTGCAGACGCCTTGAAGAATCACCCCAAGATATTTGACGACCTCTTTGTCAATCTCGTACATGCAGGCGAGACAGGAGGTATCCTCGACACCATTCTCCGCAGGCTGGCGACATTCCTTGAGAAGGCGGAGGCTTTGAAGCGGAAAGTAAAGGGAGCGATGATATATCCGGCTGTGGTCATAACCATTGCCGTGAGCGTGGTTGTCATCCTTCTCGTCTTTGTCATTCCGGTCTTCAAGGAAATGTTCGAAGGGGCGGGTGAAAAGTTGCCGGGCCCGACGCTTCTCGTGTTGGCCATGAGCGAATTCTTGCAAAAATACGTTATCTACATGCTCATAATTGTAGGTCTCATCATTTTCGCTTTTCGAAAGTTCTACCTCACCGAAAAAGGAAGGTTTACCGTAGACAGCTTGGCTCTCAGGAGTCCGGTAATCGGCATGCTCCTGAAAAAGGTGGCGGTGGCTCGATTCTGTTCTACTCTGGGCACAATGATATCGAGTGGTGTTCCGATACTGGACGCCCTGGAGATCACTGCCAGGACCGCAGGAAATGTCGTCATTGAACGCGCGATCATGAATACCCGGACCGCCATTTCAGAAGGCCGAACGATCGCGGAACCTCTTATGGAAACAGGTGTCTTTCCTGGTATGGTTGTCCGGATGATCGCCGTGGGGGAAGCCACGGGCGCTCTTGACGCCATGTTGGCAAAGATTTCAGAATTCTATGACGAAGAGGTGGATGCGGCGGTCGAGGCCCTCACCCAATTGATGGAACCCATTATGATCGTGTTCCTTGGAGGAGTCTGCGGTGGCATGGTCATAGCCATGTATCTGCCCGTGTTTTCGATGGCAGGAGTAATGGGCGGCACTGGACACTGAGACAACTTGGGGGCCGCGTCATAAGGGCCCCTGAGATTCGAAACTCGGCAGAAGAAAGAGGCTGGGAATGCCTCTTTTTTTTTGAAGTCAGCTCGGAGACAGGTATGGTCGTTGCCAAAAGTAATTTCCGATTGTAAAGAGCGATCTTCCGATCATGTTAGATCGGTCTCTGGTGAGGCCTCCGTACCTGCCGATTTTTTCGAGTACTGTTATCGGACGAGTCAAGACGTTCTGCAACTCCTATAGTTCATTCGCATGAACGCTGAAGCAGGATATTTACGCTGCTCCCGACGGTATGGTCGCAGGGGATCGGGTTCTCCGGACGGCGATAGCCTTGACTTTTTGGGACGAAAAGGATAAAAACCCGGTCTGATTTTGGAAAATAGTGAGGAGACCCCAGAACTTGTCGGATCCTTCCTTAAAATCGAAAATACCCCATGCTTCCTCCCTTACCGAGGCGAGACTTCGGAAAATAGAAGAATTGGAAGACTTGGGTATACCGCCGTTTACCACTGGCTTTGTTCCCGATGTGAATGCCGCCGTGTTCAAGCAAAGGTTCG
This sequence comes from Desulfomonilaceae bacterium, assembly GCA_052146735.1. Classification (GTDB taxonomy): domain Bacteria; phylum Desulfobacterota; class Desulfomonilia; order Desulfomonilales; family Desulfomonilaceae; genus CAWBBA01. The sequence continues at coordinate 5,822 of JBKQMK010000057.1, forward strand.
GAGATGTGGCCGACCTGGAACAGTCGGAAGATCCGCTCCACATGGCAGGGCGGATAATGGCCCTGCGAATTCTCGGTAAAGCCTCGTTCCTCAGGCTCCAGGACGAATCAGGTGATTTTCAAGCTTACCTGACACGCGACACGCTCGGAGTGGAAAACTACAAGTTGGTGAAGAAACTGGACGTCGGCGACATTATCGGAGCTCGAGGAAAACCCTTCAGGACCAGGACCGGCGAACTGAGCCTGCTGGCAGACCGCATTCAGATACTGACGAAGTCCCTGAGGCCCCTCCCCGAGAAATGGCACGGTCTGTCCGATGTCGAGACACGATACAGGCAGCGGTACCTCGATCTAATAGTCAGTCCCTCGGCCAAAGATCTGGTGCGGACGAGATCCAACATTATAACCTATCTCAGAAACTTCCTGACGAAACGGAATTTTCTGGAAGTCGAAACACCGATGATGCAGACCATTCCGGGAGGGGCCACTGCCAAACCGTTTGAGACGTTTCATCATGCCCTGAATCGCCGGCTCTATCTGAGAATAGCCCCTGAACTCTACCTCAAGAGACTCCTGGTGGGTGGTTTTAACCGGGTGTTCGAAATAAATAGAAATTTTCGTAACGAAGGAATTTCAACCCAGCACAACCCGGAATTCACCATGTTGGAGTTCTATCAGGCTTACAGCACCTATGAAGACTTGATGGCCACAACAGAGGAGATGCTCTCCGGCTTAGCCAAGGAGATCACCGGGAGTTTCAAGGTTCGGTACGGTGACAGCGAGGTCGATCTCACCCCACCATGGGAAAGGATGACGGTCAGAGAGGCCCTTTTGCGACACTGTGGTCTGGACTCGGACCAGGTTGATGACCGTAACGCTGTCTTTATCAAAGCTGTGGAGATGGGCCTTGAGTTGGACAAGAATGACTCGCTGGGAAAGCTGTGGATGGCCCTTTTCGACGAGGTTGTGGAAGAGAAGCTATGGGGGCCCATATTCATCCATAAATACCCTGTAGATGTTTCCCCCTTGGCCAGGCGTAACGACGAAGATCCCATCGTTACAGATCGATTCGAGCTTTACATCTGCGGTAGGGAAATGGCCAATGCCTTCACGGAACTCACCGACCCCTTGGATCAGCGTAGCAGGTTTGAAGAGCAGGTGCAGGCCAGGGAATCAGGAGACGAAGAAGCCCATTTCCTGGACGAGGATTTTCTTAGGGCTCTTGAATACGGCATGCCTCCGGCTGCAGGAGAAGGCATCGGAATAGACAGGCTTGTGATGCTTTTGACAGATTCCCAATCGATCAGAGAGGTGATTCTGTTTCCCCACATGAGGCCGGAAAAAGGGATTGGATGAACTTACCTTTCGAGATCAGCGTGGGCCTGCGTTACATAAAGGCCAAGCGCAAGCAGGCCTTTATTTCGGTAATAAGCGCCTTTAGCGTATTGGGGGTGATGCTGGGTGTTATGACACTCATAATCGTCCTCGGCGTCATGAACGGCTTCGAGAAAGACCTGAAAGAGAAGATCCTGGGGACCGTTTCCCACCTTGTAGTCATGAGCCATTCCAGCCGTACGGTGACCGAATGGCCTCGTATAATGGAGCGGATCAACGTATTTGACGGAGTGGAAGCCACAACCCCTTATGTATACGGCCAGGCCATGCTCTCAGCCAATGGCAGGGTGCGAGGTGTCATTGTACGTGGTATAGATAACGGAACAGCGGGACGGGTCATTTCTCTGCCGAGGTACCTCGTTCAGGGTTCCATGGATGGTCTCGCGGAAGAAGTAGATGGGTTGGGCGGGATCATAGTAGGCAAGGAACTGGCGGTGTTGAACTCTTTGCGCATGGGAGACGTGGTCCAACTGATCTCTCCGCAGGGTAAGAGAACGCCGATAGGAGCAGTGCCTCAGGTGCGCAATTTCAGGATCGTGGGAATCTTTAAGTCCGGCATGTATGAATTTGACTCCAACCTTGTATACATGGGACTGAGCCAAGCCCAGAAGTTCTTCGAGATGGGGCAAGGGGTTACAGGAATAGAGGTGTTTCTCAAGGACATCTACGGCGCCCCTAAGTTGGGAAGTCGGATTGAGGCATCTTTGGGGACCACTTTCTGGACAAGGACCTGGAAAGACATGTACAGAAATCTTTTCAGCGCACTCAAGCTCGAGAAGATCGCCATGTTCATTATCCTGACCTTCATAGTCCTCGTCGCTGCCTTCAACATCATTATATCCCTCATTATGTTGGTCATGGAGAAGAGCAGAGATATAGCCGTTCTGAAGGCGCTGGGAGCTACATCCGACCGGATAATGCGGATCTTCATTGTGCAAGGCATGGTGGTGGGCGTCGTGGGAACTTTTTTGGGAGCAGTGGGCGGCATCGTCGGATCGATGATTTTGGCCAGGTACCCGATCATTGAGCTGCCGGAAGAGATTTACACCATCTCCACCCTTCCGGTATACATTGAAGCTTCGGACGTAGTGATCATCTGCGTGGTGGCCCTGACCATCTGCTTTCTGGCCACGCTTTACCCCTCTATGAGAGCTGCCCGCCTTGAGCCGGTGGAGGCGCTCCGGTATGAGTAATCCCTGGCTTTATGAAATAAGGGACCTTTGGAAGACCTACTCCAACGGAACCAGGGAAGTGGAGGTTCTGCGCGGAGTCAACTTTTCTGTTCGGTCCGGGGAAACCGTGGCGATTACAGGTCCATCCGGAGTTGGGAAGAGTACCTTTCTTCAAATCCTTGGGCTGCTGGACAGGCCAGTTGCCGGCACAGTGCTGCTGGACGGAGTAGATATTCTCCAACTTGCCGACGCTGATCGAGCTCTAATCCGAAACAAGCGCATAGGGTTCGTATTTCAGTTTTTTCAACTCCTCCCGGAGTTTTCGGCGTTGGAAAACGTCGTAATGCCGGGTCTGATAGCGGGAGAGTCGAGAAAAGAGCTTAGAAAGAGAGCTCTGCAAGTGCTTGAAGACGTCGGCTTGGCAGATAGAGCCAGCCATCGGCCGGGCGAACTATCAGGAGGCGAACAGCAGAGAGTCGCAATAGCCAGAGCGCTGATAATGCATCCAGAAGTGCTGCTTGCAGATGAACCTACGGGCAACCTTGATCCCGACACCGGCGAGGAGATCGAGGTCCTCATGAAGAAGCTGAACCGTGCACTCAAAACCACCCTGATCGTCGTCACACACAAGGAATCTTTGTCGCGAGCCATGGACAGGAGAGTGGGACTGGTGGGCGGTAAACTACAGGAGCTTGTATGAAGAAGCTCCTGGCACTAATAGCGGCTCTAATGCTGATCCCCTTGCTCTCGTCCGGAGAAGATGCCAAATTCAAGAAGCTCATGATCTTCCCTTTCAAGGCCGTGACCAAAGGCGTCGGAGAAACGTTCGGCAATGAACTGGCCGGGGCGCTTGGTGCGGAATTGGCGCGGGAGGGCGACGTCGAGGTCGTCTCGGGCATGCCTTTTGCCGCGATAGTGCAGGATCGGACTGTGGATTCCGCTCGTGTTGCCAGGATAGCCGATCGTATGGGTTGCCAGGCCGCCTTGTGGGGGAGCGTCTCCAAGCTGGATGATGGCTTTTCCCTTGAAGTGTCAGTGGTGCAAAAAGACCAACCGCAAAAGACTCGACGCTTCTCTGCCGACGGTAAAGACGTGGAGAGTCTTGTGGCTCGGATGAAAGAGATGGCCACAGAGATCGGAAGTGCGACGCTAAACCGGCCCAAAATCCATGAAATTAAAGTCGAAGGCAACAAGAGAATCCAGAAAGATGCGATTCTTAACAAACTGGATGTGAAGCCGGGCAACCCTTTTCGCAGATCGGCCATCAGTGACGAGATCCGAGAAATCTATGGGATGGGTTATTTCGACGACGTTCAGATTAAGGCCGAGGATGTAGCCCAGGGAGAAGTGGACCTCCACATAACTTTGAAGGAGCGCCCATCTATAAAGACTGTGGATATCGAAGGGAATAAGGTCTTTTCGAAAGATGAGATTATCGATGCCCTGACGACGAAGTCCTTACAAGTGGCCAGCGTTGAAAAGATCCGTGACGACATTGCCAAAATCAAAAAGATGTACGAGAAGGAAGGATACTACCAACCCAAAATCGATTACGAGATTAAAGAGCTCTCCCCAAGCGAAGCCAAGCTGACATTCAAGATAGACGAAGGGCAGAAGAGCTTTCTCACAGATCTGGTTCTTGAGGGCAGGAAAAGTCTTCCGGAGAAAGACCTGAAGAAGATTATGACCGTGAAGGAAAAGGGATGGTTCTGGTTCTTGGACGAGTCGGGCAGCTTCACGAGAGAGAAGCTTGACGAGAACAGAATGCGTCTCATAGCCTATTACCTTGACAATGGATTCATCAATGTCCAGGTCGGCGCACCACGCGTAGACATTCAAGACGGCTCCGTAAAAGTGATGTACCCCATTAGAGAAGGCGAGCGTTATCAGGTCAGGAAAGTTGACGTTGAAGGGGATCTCATAGCCCCTGCAGACAAGATACTTGCGGAATTACAGGTAAAGCCTCGGTCATGGTTCAAGAGATCGTTGGTGGCGGAAGATATCAAGACTCTCACGAAGATTTACAATAACCTGGGCTACGCGTATACGGACATCGAACCCCGTCAAACAGTGAACGATAAATATCATTTCCTGGATCTCTCTTACAAGATCCATAAGGGGGACCGCGTTACGATCGAAAAGATTGACATTGTCGGCAATGAACGCACCCGCGACAAGATTATTCGTCGTTCACTGGCAATAAGTGAGGGTGATCTTTACAATGCCGATAGATTTGAGGCCACAAAGAGTAGGCTCGAGGGCATGGAATTCTTCGAGGCAGTCCGGCTGAAAACTTCGCCTGGCTCCAGGCCCGACCTGATGAACGTGAGCGTTGAGGTAATGGAAAAAAAGACGGGCTCTCTGGCCGCGGGGCTTGGGTATTCATCCCAAGACGGGGCAATGGCCAATCTGGAGCTCAAAGAAAAAAATCTTTTTGGATTGGGCATTGTTGCCAATGGCAAGAGCAACTTGTCGGGAAGGCGAAACACCTACGAGGGGTCCCTGACCTATCCCTGGATTTTTGATATGCCGCTCAGCAGCACAGTGCGTGGCTATAAATCACAGTCCAAAGAGGCCAATTACGTTAGGGACAGCGATGGCTTTAGTGTCCATCTGGGGTATCCCGTTTACGGTTTGTGGAGCATGACGAGTGGCTTTGCTCGTGATTCCAGCAAGTTGAGCGGCTTCGAGCAGGTTTTTGCTCGGTCGGTGGTGGACTACTACAAGCACTATGGTACCACCGCTCAGAAGTTTATGAACACTTCCGAGAATTCAATATCAGTGAACTTCAATAGGGACACGCGGAACAGTTCGGTCATACCCAGTGCCGGGACGAAAGTCAGCCTGGGGACCCGCTTTTCGGGTTTGGGCGGTGACGTATCATTTTCGAGCTATTTCACCGAGGCAATCTATTACCAACACTTGTTTTGGAAGGCGATCTTGAAAGTTCGTGGTAACGGGACGCTGTTGCAAGAAGTGGGGGACAACCCTATACCGTTTGACCGACGGCTCCAGTTGGGAGGCATCCAGAGCATACGCGGGTACCGTCAAGGAGAGATCGGCCCAAGGGACCGATTCGGTAATCCCATCGGAGGAGATAGAGCCCTGTACTCGAATGTTGAATGTCTTATCCCTCTTGTAGAACAGCTCAAACTTAACGGCGTAGCCTTCTTCGACGTTGGAAACGCATGGAACGTTTCCGATAGTCCCTTTTTCACGGAAGTCAAGGCAGGGGTAGGAGTTGGAATCCGGTGGATGTCGCCGATGGGGCCCCTAAGGATAGAGTATGGATGGAAGGTGAATCCGCAGAAAGGTGAAGAGCCAGGGGCTTTCGCTTTTGCTATGGGCCAGCTGTTCTGATTTTGCTGAAAACCTGGAGGCTGTGGCTCGAGACTGACCGAACTGTCCGCCCGGTTATAATTCCGCTCTTACCTGTAAAGTTGGGGAGAAGTCTGGGTTCATCAGGCAACAGTCGATTCTAACTATGATAAGGTTTCATGCCGAAACCTACGAAAAAACGAAGGAGTGATATTATGAGGAAGCATTTATTAGCGTTCGTGTCCGCCGTGTTTGCACTGGTATTCGTTTGTGTCATCACGGGTGAAGCGCAAGATCTCAAAGTAGCGTTCGTTGATTTGCAGAAGTTTGCCTCGAAATCGGTGAAAGCGCAGACGATGCAGAAGAAGCTCATGGATCTCATGAACACGAAGCGGTCTGCCCTGGAGAGCAAGAAGAAGGAAATGTCGGATCTGCAGGAGCAACTGCAAAAGCAGGGGCCCATGCTGAAAGAGGACACCCGAAACCAGAAGATAAAGGAAATCGGCATAAAGGAAATGGAGTTCAAGCTGGCGGAAAAGGAGGCTCAGAGTTCTCTACAAAACGAGGAACGAGAAGCGATGGAGATCTTTCAGCGTGATCTGACAAAAATAATATCTCGAATTCGCGCTCAAAAAGGACTCACAATGGTCTTCAACCAGGCCGCTCTTCTTTCGGCCGACGATGCCCTGGATATCACAGAAGAAGTAGCCAAAGTGTACGACGCAGAAGCCGCGGCTCCCGCAGCCGCTCCGAAACCTAAAGCGCCTGCCGCTGCTCATGCTCCGGCTCCGACAGCCCCTGCTAAGAAAGCGGCACCTAAATAACAAGAGAACTGTCGGTTGCTCTAACGATGAACTATACCCTGGAAGAACTAGCTCGTTTTCTCGGCGCCACGTCTTCAGAAGCGCCCGGGCCGGCTATCGCGGGTGCGAGACCTCTTGAATATGCCTGCGAGAAAGACATAACTTACGTGGCCGGGCCGCAATTCCTGGGTAAATGGGCAAAGAGCTCCGCGGGGGCCGTGATTCTTTCTAACGACCTTGATCCGGGCGGGCGCCCGCATATTCGTTCGGACAACCCGGAAGAGGCTTTCGCCCGGTTGACCGCCTTGTTTTACCCGTACCCCGCTGCGCCCGCGGGTGTCTCCCCGAAGGCTGAGGTCCATTCCGACGCTCATCTGGGAGACGACGTATCAATAGGCCCCTTCTCAGTGATTGGGAAGGGCGCCCGTATTGGGAACCGCGCGGTTGTAGGTGGCCACGTTGAAATCGGGGAAGATGTGGAATTAGGCGAAGACGCACGCATTTTCCCCCACGTCACCATTTATCCAAAGGTCAAGGTCGGAAAACGGGTTATTATTCATGCGGGGACAGTCATCGGTTCAGACGGTTTTGGCTATGCCAGGGCCGCTGATGAGAACGGTCTCCCCGTCTACATCAAGAAGTATCATAGCGGGACGGTAGAAATCGGCGACGATGTCGAGATCGGGGCCCTGGTTGCAGTAGACCGAGCACTGAGCGGCGTGACACGCTTGGGCACGGGCGTGAAGCTCGACAACCTGGTTCAGATCGCTCATAACGTTGAAATTGGCGACGGCACTGTCATCGCTTCCCAGGCCGGAATAGCCGGCAGTTCAGCCATCGGCCGTTACTGCGTCGTTGCAGGCCAGGCCGGCGTGAGAGATCATGTCACGGTGGGTAACGGAGTGGTCCTCGCCACCAGAGTAGGAATTTACAGGAATGTTCCGGACGGTTCGGTAATGGCCGGCTCCATTCCGGCCATGCCCCACAAGGTGTTTCTTCGCGTCCAGACACTTTTCAAGCGGCTTCCGGAGATCCTGGATCGGATTAAGAAGCTGGAGCGCCTAGTTCAATCCAACCGCAAGGAAACTTAATGATCCATCCAACAGCAATCGTTGATCCGGGAGCTGTAATCGGCGACAACGTCTCCATAGGCCCCTATTCGGTAATCGGCGCGCAGGTGAAACTGGGGAACGAATGCGAAATCGGTCCCCACGTTACGATCCAGGGCGACACCTCTATCGGCCCCCAGAGCCGCGTTTTTCAATTCGCAGCCATCGGAGGACCTCCCCAGGACTTTACTTACAAGGGAGAAGAGACCCGGGTGGAGGTCGGTGCCCGTGTGATGGTGAGAGAATATGTGACGATCCACCGCGGGACTGTCAGAGGACGAGGTGCGACAATCATCGGCGACGATTGCTACCTCATGTCGTACTGCCATGTGGCCCATGACTGCGTGCTCGGTCAGGGGGTCATTATGGCGAATTCCGCTCACCTCGGCGGGCATATAGAGATCGGCACTCGCGCGATTCTCGGAGGAATTGTGGCGGTGCACCAGTTTGTGAGGGTAGGTGAGTACGCCTTGGTGGGAGGTGTCTCCGGAGTGGCCAAGGACGTCCCGCCGTATACGCTGGCTTCGGGTTCACGAATCTACGTATATGGCCTCAATGAAGTAGGCCTGCGGCGCAATGGGTTCGCCAGGGAGACCATCCGACAGCTCAAGCGGGCCTTTAAGATAGCGTTCAGGTCCTCGCTGAAAGTGGAACAGGCGGTGCAAAAGATACGGGCGGAAATGATGCACACACCCGAGGCTTTGAAATTTGCCGATTTTCTGGCTAGTTCCAAGCGAGGTACAGCACGCGTATCTTTGAGTCGGCACACATTTCGGGCGGTTTGACCTTGGGTAGCGTGGGCATAATAGCAGGAACCGGCGATCTGCCGCTTCACGTGGCGGATGAAGCTGTTGATCGAGGGTTCCAGGTCGTGGCAATAGCCTTTTCAGGGTTTACTGATCCGGCAATGGAAGGGCGAGCCGCCGAAATTTTCTGGCTGAAACTCGGCCAGCTTGAAAAAGCCATCTCTATTCTGAAGTCTCGGGGCATCAATCGAGTGGTGATGGCCGGGAAGATAGAGAAATCCAATCTGTTGCGCCCGTGGAATCTGCGACCCGACCGCCGCGTCCTCAGAATGGTCCGTTCACTCGACGACTGGCGGGACGACACGCTTCTAGCGGCCCTGGCTGCCGAGTTGCTGAAAGACGGGATTGTCGTCGAGGAAATCACTTCGTGGGCCACAAAGCTTATGGCTCCTCTGGGCGTGCTCACTAAGAAATCACCAAACGAGAAACAGTGGAAAGATATTCTTTTCGGCCGCAGAATGGCTCAGGGTGTGGGGGGGCTGGACATCGGCCAGACCGTGGTAGTCAAGAATGCCGCTGTAATCGCGGTAGAGGCAATTGAAGGGACGGACAAGGCGATTAGGCGCGCCGGCGAACTGGGCTTTCCCAACGGAGTTGTGGTCAAGATGGCCAAACCCGAGCAAGATATGCGTTTCGACGTTCCTGGCGTAGGTCCCTCGACCGTTGACAGCATGATAGCTGCAAAGGCCCGTGTGCTGGCCGTTGAGGCCGGAAAGACGCTGATCACAAATTATGAAGAGATGATTCGCAAAGCGGACAAGGCCAAGATTTTAATCGTGGGCATTCCTCCCGACGGCCCTGCCGTGACAGGCGGTCCCGCGCAAGTTCGCTGAAGGATTTTAGAGACCGGGCTCATCCAACAAGATTTCTTTCCCGGAATTTGCACTCTTCAGCCGGAGACAAGCTGTGCACGTTTATAAGCGAATGCTGAAATACCTCAAGCCTTATGGGGGGAAGCTTGTCCTTGCCGGGATCTGCATGGTTGGGGTTGCGGGTCTGACAGCGTACCTGGCCTCCCTCGTGAAGCCGGCGCTTGACGATATCTTCGTCGAAAAAAACTCCGCGATGCTTGTGTGGATTCCCGCTATGGTCGGCCTTGTCTATATGCTGAAGGGGGTTTGTGACTTCGGCCAATACTATCTCATGTCCTACATTGGCCAGAGCATCATTCGTGACCTGCGGGAACAAATGTTTGTCAGGCTGGAGGAAATGTCGGTCGGCTTCTTTGTGCGTCATTCCACAGGGGAGCTTCTCTCCAGAATGAGCAATGACGTGACCATGGTTCAGGGGGCCATGACCAGTGCAATTACAGGGATGGTGAGGGACACTGTCACTGTTGTGGCTCTCATATCCGTGGTCTTTTATCGGGATTTTTATCTGGCTCTGATCGCTATGGTGGTATTTCCCCTGGCAATTTATCCGCTCCTCTCCTTTGGCAAGAAACTCAAACGGTATTCCAGGCGGATGCTGGTCTCACTCGAGGACATCACCGAAAGGCTCAACGAAACCATCACCGGGATCAGGATAGTCAAGGCGTTTGCCATGGAGCCCTACGAGCGTGACAGATTTGCACAGGTCAATAACACGCTTTTCAACGCATTCATGCGGCGATTCAAGGTGCGGGCCCTGTCAAACCCCATGATGGAAACGCTGGGCGGCTTCGGCGTATGTGCCATTGTATACTACGGTGGCAGCCAGGTGATAACCGGACAATCCACTCCCGGGACGTTCTTCTCGTTCATGGCCGCTCTACTGATGCTCTACGAGCCCATAAAGAGGATCAACGAAGTCAACCTCACCATCCAAGAGGGAATAAGCGCTGGAGAAAGAATCTTTTCACTCCTGGATACGCCTCCCGATGTTCAGGATCGCCAGGGAGCCACGGTTCTTGAGACAGTCCAACAGGACATTGTGTATGAGAGCGTGAGCTTTACTTACGAAGGCGAGCCGGTTCTGAAGGATATCACGTTAAGGGTCCAAGCGGGTGAGGCCATTGCCATAGTGGGTGAGAGCGGCTCAGGAAAGAGCACGTTGTTGGATCTCCTGCCTCGTTTCTACGACGTGACCTCGGGCCGCATCCTCATCGATGGGACGGATGTGCGGGACCTGACCCAACGGACACTGCGCGAACAGATCGGTATCGTCACTCAGCAGACCATACTGTTTGATGACACCATCCGTAACAACATTGCGTACGGGCGGCCGGATCTTCCTATGGAAAGAGTTGTTGACGCGGCCAAGGCCGCACACGCCCATGATTTTATCACGCTCCTTCCCAAGTCCTATGACACTGTGATCGGAGAGAACGGGATAAAACTGTCCGGCGGCGAGCGCCAGCGAATAGCAATAGCCAGGGCCTTATTGAAGAACCCCCCCGTCCTGATCCTCGACGAAGCCACGTCCAATCTCGACTCGGACTCGGAAAAGGCGGTCCAGAGTGCGCTGGAAGAGCTTATGAAAGGTCGAACCACCCTCGTGGTCGCGCACAGGCTGTCAACCATCCGAAATGTGGATCGTGTCTACGTGCTGATGGACGGGAGAATAGCCGAAGAGGGGAGTCACGATGCACTCCTCGCTCTGAATGGTGAATTCGCAAGGCTCTACAACATGCAGTTTGCTTCCCAGGCGACGCCATCCGAAGAGGCCCCTGCCGTTTCTAACATGTAAGTCCCACAATGAGTTCAGGTCTTTCACCGGCGCATTTCTTGCTGTCCTTCCCTGCAGCAGGATACTATGCAGTGCAAAAGTTCAGGGAAAAGGCTTATGGTTGGGGGGTCCTCTCGCAACGTTGGGAGTCGGTGCCGGTGATATCAGTCGGTAACTTGCTACTCGGTGGGACCGGCAAAACCCCATTCGTGATCTACCTGGCGGAGGTGCTCAGAAATCGCGGCCTGAAACCCGCGGTGGTGAGCCGTGGGTACAGAGGGTCAAGCCGAGCGACCTATCTAGTGGTGGGGGACGGTTCCTCAGACGAGCCTCTGGTCGGTCCCGATGCCTGCGGCGATGAACCTTACCTCATTGCTAAGCGACTTTCCGATGTCCCTGTTATTGTGGGGCGCAAGAGGCATCATCCGGTTAGAGCAGCTCGTGAGTTGTTCGGCTGCAACGTGGTTGTCCTTGACGATGGATTTCAGCACCTTCCCTTGAAAAGGGATGCCGATATAGTCCTTCTGAACGGCACTGAAGACCACATGTTCCCGTGGGGACGACTCCGGGAACCTTTGTCGGCCTTGAAACGGGCCGATATAGTAATGCTGGTCGCGGCAGCCACAGTCCCTGCTGCTGCAGCGGGCTACGTCCAGGGGCCGATGTTCAGTTGCCATCCACTACCCTCAGGCTTGGCAAGCGGAGCGAATCTTCAATCTTATGCGCCTGTAGACACACTGTCAGGACGTGAAGTGGTCCTGGTGTCAGGGATAGCTAATCCGGAGCGCTTTCGCAGCACCGCTTCTGACCTGGGTTGGATGATCGTGGACCATTGTTCTTTTCCGGATCATCACCGGTTCACAGACAAGGAATTGAGGCCCATTCTCGACCGAGCCGCCGGACTGCCGGTGGTAGTTACTGAAAAAGACTGGGTGAAACTTCCTGCATGGTTCAGGGAAATGGACCAGGTTGCCGCTCTCAGAATAGATATGGTTCTCGATGACGAGGGCGCGTTTTGGACTGCACTTGCGTCATTGGTACCAACCCTGGCGCACCCTGGCACGAATTAGCTTTCAAGGCGTTAAGATTGGGGGCACCTTCTTTGTAAAGACGGTTCCCCGAACCCCCCCCCAAGAAACGCTAACACTTGCCGGAATCGTCATTTCCCCATGGGAGAAACGACGATTCCGGCAAAGATTAGAAGTTCTTGAGGAGGGGTTCGGGGAGGAACTTCTTGCAAGAAGGTCTTCCCCGATTCTTCCTCGTTTGAATGCGATCTGCTGGTTCATCGGGAAGGGCTGGCATCCTTGGCCTCTTCGAGAAGGCTTACGCTTAGATTGGAGATGAGTGCTGCTTCAACGTTTGCGCCTTCCGTGCTGCAATCCAAAGTATGGCCGCCGGCCTTCCTGTCAGCGGTGATAAAGTGAAAATGATATCCCGCAAGGTTGACCCCATCCATGTAGCTGGGAAATCGGAAGCCCACCAGCGTCCCGCGAACATTCTTCAACTCGAAGACGGTTTGATGCTTGAGAGCCTCTTCCAGTCCCGGATAAGGCTTTTCCTGCCGAGGCACGCTCCTGACCTTCACGTATTTGAAGTCTCCGTCAATTCTGATGGCAAAAAGGCTATTCACGGAGGGCAGCATGCGGTCCAGGGTTTCCTGCAGTTCCTTCATGTCGCTGACCCGCGGCAAAGAGAGCCTCTTATCGGACTTGAAGAAAGTCACCACGGCAAACGGCGTCTTCTCCGCGTCCGCAATGGAATAAACTCTCCCATCAGCCTTTATCTGGAAGAATTCGCCGTTCAGAGCGAGCACTTCTCCATCCAGGCCATTTACTGTCCCCAGGCCGAAGTCGCCCTGTTTCTTTAGTTCCCCGAAAGTTGTTTCACCATCGTACATGCCTTGCTTCAAGGCGTGAAATGTCGATACCTGGGAAATAGAATAACCCGCGGACTTGGCATAAAGCATTCCAAATGCGGCTACGATAACAAACAAAGCCAACAAAATCGCGGATAACCTTCTCATTCGTTCTCCTTACTGATTGAAGCGACCTTGAAAAGGAGTAATACCAGTTTGTCTTCGAAGGAGGAAGCCTTGGGGAGGTTGTTCCTGTGAGTGCTTCGCAAGACGCGGTGAACTGCCTCCTTTTGAATATGAAGTAACATCATTTGTCAGCCCCTTCATCCACGAAGGGTTCATGATTCCGGAAAGGCGCCATAAGGCTTCCCACCCTAGTATGTTTATGGTAATAGGAGCCGCAAGTTGGTGATCGAGTCCAGATCCCTGGTGGGCTTAACGATGGAGGAGTCCTGATAGTTGAAGCTCAAGATAATATGTCAAACTCCAGCGAGGACTTGTTTAAGCAGAGGCGGCCAGCTCAGATTTCGGGCCATTACGCACTGACTTGTATGTATCAATTTCATCGGTGTGACAAATGAGCAAACAGAAGATTGGCGCCCGGGAGGCCGTGAACGACATCAGATCGGGTATGACTGACGCCGAGCTGATGAAGAAGTACGGCTTGACTGCCAAAGGGCTGGAGAGCCTATTTCGAAAACTCGTAGAAGCCAAGCTTCTGGAAGAGTCTTTTGTTAGCAAGCGCACTGCTCCGGTTGCGGCTGATAGGGGCGCAGAATCACGGCAGCCGCCGGCTCCGATTCCCGAATCCGCACCACCTCCTGGGCTCGGGGAACCATCGAAATTGTCTACTGCCATCCTCCAGGACATTAAAGACGGACGGCACGATTCTGACATTATGCGGCGTCATGAATTGAGCCCAGGCAAGCTCAATGAGATCAGAGATAGCCTCGGCGAATCAGGACTCTTGGACTTGGAAAGCATGGGCCCGCCAAAAGTTGACAAGACCAAGGTATGTCCGTTCTGTTTCCAGGAAATAAAGGGATCTTCATCCAAATGTAATCACTGCGGGGAATGGCTTGAACCTCCCTCCTCCGCCGGCCCAGGTGCGACCTTTAGTCCAGTCCGTTCCGCCGCTGATGTTCAATCGGATGAAGAGCCCTTTGAGGAAGAGAAAGAGTGCCCATGGGAGGAAAGAGAAAGCTATGGAACCATCAATGCTTATTTTCAAACCGCAAGCAAGTGCATACTGACCCCCACCAGCTTTTTTTCAAAGCTTCCGACACGCGACGGATATCTTAACCCGATTCTCTTTGTGGCCATGACATTACCAGTCGCAACCGTGTTGACGTACCTTTGGATAGGCCTGTTTACCGGCATGCGTTTAACAGGAATGGTCGGCATACTGTTCTTAGCGTCTCTTCTGTTCGTGGCAGGGCTGATCTTTGTTCCTATTTTTCTGGCAATATGGAGCGGCATACTGCACCTGTGCCTCTACCTCGTGGGAGGCGCCCGCGAAGGATACCAGGCCACGTTTCGTGTTGTTTCCTATTCATCGGTAACAAGCGTCTTCAATGCCGTACCCTTTGTCGGCAACCTGGCCAGCCTGTGGGGACTGGTGCTGACGGTGATTGGGCTCAGGGAGACGCACAAAACTACCACAGGCAAGGCGGTGGCAGCGCTCGCGATTCCTGTGGGTATTTTCCTGGTGATCGCCCTTATTAGTGCTGCCTCAAGTGTCGCCAAACTTACATCCAGTGTCTCTGACCGGAATATCCCGAATCAAGCATGCAACGCTTTGGAGACCTACATTGCACGGGTGGACGGGGTCGTGGGCCTCGATGCCGATACGGTCGAATCCGAGGTGGAGGCGGCAGGCCGCGACCTGGTAAAGGATCTGGAACCCTTCAGGAATCAACTCAGCATTGCACTGCTCCAGCAGAAGGCCTTACTCTTTGGAAATGCTACAGCCCTGCAAGCCAAGGCAGGATCACCGTTGGGCAAAGGCATTGATTCAATGCGAGAAGACTTGCGGAAGATGTGCAGAAAATAACTGTGGTTCATCCGACAAGTTCGTCCCTGTTAGTATGTAGTCATAGCATCGTACAGGGCTCTGCCCATACCCAGTCAAATCAGTTGAATGTTCTGCGGTGAAATTCATTGGCGCGTAGGCCCCGCAGTTACCATAGGCTAAAGACTGTCATTGCGAGCGCAGCGAAGCAATCTATTGCACCGCCAAAGCTGAGATTGCTTCGTCGCTTCACTCCTCGCAATGACACATAACCAGCGATCGCGCTCGTAACTGAAGACTTACATCGACGGGCCTTTTTTTCTTGACCTACTCGACAAAATTTAACATTGCTGACAATGTGTCATTGTGAGTGGGCCTGTTTGATGGCTCTCACGAACAATCGAGGAAATCGTGATATGGGCGTTGAGGACCAACTTAAGGAAAAGCGCGAAGAGATTCTACGGGTAGCAGCGACCCACGGAGCCCGTAATGTGCGGATATTCGGATCCGTTGCACGCGGCGAAGCCGATGAAACGAGCGACATAGACTTCCTCGTTGACATGGAGTCTGATCGGAGCCTGCTCGATGTTGCAGCCCTCTTGACGGATTTGCGTGAACTGCTCGGACGAAGGGTCGATGTGGTCAGTGAAAAAGGACTCTACTGGTTGCTAAAAAGGCGCATCCTGAAGGAGGCCAAGCCTCTATGAAGAAAGACCCACGTGTATACATGGCTCAGATCCTGGAACGGATAGACCGGATTTTGAATTATACACAGGCCGGGAGAGACACTTTTCTTGGTGATCCATTGATCCAGGACGCGGTAATCCGTAATTTCGAGGTAATAGGCGAAGCCGCCAAACGTGTGTCGGACGAGTATCGAGCTTCACACCCAACGGTCCCGTGGCGTGGATTGACCAGTCTGCGGGACGTGCTCATTCATCAATACGAAGGTGTCAGTTTGGATGAAGTCTGGAGAATAGTGCAGCATGAACTGCCGTCCCTCAGACAAGCCATTACTTCCATTCTTCCGCCTCTCGACCAGTTGGAGCGTGAAGTTTCGGGAGAGGACGAGCCGTGAATTTGTGGAAGCCGGGGGACATGACATAAACAACATCCTCGGTTCATCCATCTTATTCCCTTTCCCATTCGGCCCGCATTTGCCGGATGTCGGCATCAATTTCTTCAATGGATTTCCCGGGCCTGACGCAGCCTCTCGTACGCTCCAACATGGCCTTTAGGGCAGCCGGGGTAGCAGCGTCGGTTTCCTCTTCGAGAACCGTCACGAGGATCCTCATTTTCTTGGAGGCAGGCTGCTCCCGAATCCAGCGCAATTTGCCGTCTTCATAAACCGCCTCATAGCTCTTCAGCATGGCGGACCTCCATAGCAGCAACCAGTGCTATCCATTAATCAAATATGCGTCAGATTATCAGTTTCTCAATGCCAAGACAAGGATGTCTGTGATTTGAGAGGACATAGTCCCCGTACGACGCGGCGACCAACGGAAACCGTCCCGCGAAACGCAGGATTCGCATTCTTTTGGCGATTGATGCGGTTCGCTTCGTTCACCGAATCCTATGAGGGCTGTGCCCTTCTCGGAGTAAAATTGTTTCTGTTGTAAATCAACTCTGTTCGTGCTCTAGTATGTCACTATGTAACTCACGGGCAGACGATGTTTGGGGGTAGCTATGCCATCGCAAGCATTCCAAGATTTTGACATTCGCCTTGGGGAAGTACAACAATTACTAGATGCCCATAATGCTCTGACGCGGCTGGGGAAAGCGGAGGCAAGCCTGGCCGCAGGCCAAGACCTTCAAAACATTGCCACCGTGATTCAGCACCTTGTCACAACTCCAGGCCCGGGAAGACCGACGGAAGTTTATGCACTGAACAGTGCCGCAATCGCTCTCCTCTCTGGCCATCTACAGGGCTTTGTTGTTGACCTCTTTAGGGAGGTCGCTGGGATAACTCTCAGCGGGAAAATTAGGGATGTTCAGACTCTCACTGACACTGCAAACACCAGAGGCAATCCCAACCCTGACAACATCAATAAACTTTTTGGTTCTCTTGGTTTTCCAAAGGTCCTCGATGGCCTAGCCTGGCAAAAAATGTCCAATCAGGCTCTCTTAAAGAAACTGCGAAATTTCAACGAACTTAGGAATAAAATAGTACACGGGAGAAATGAACGGGTAACAAAGCAAAAGGTCTCGAACCACCTGAAAGTCCTGAAAAACTTCGCCCTACATCTTGATCGGAAATTAAGATCAGAAGTTCATCATGTGACGGCAGAATACCCATGGTAATCTGTTTTATCGGCCCTCCAAGCTGCTCCGCCAATCACTCAAGCTTGGGCCTGTAGCAAAACCTGACTGACCGAAAATAGGGCGAGCCGGATGGAAAAAGACTGTGAACATGTAGACACGGTCCGTCAATCTGGCAATGGTCAAATGAGCGCCCACAACTCGGGGCTGTTACACAATTCATAACCAAATTGCCTAAGGCATATGAAGTGATGATTGCGCACCTGCCGTGTTTCATCATCCAAAGCTATGCCTCCTCTGTGGAAACTACAGATGCCTTGTCTTAATTGCTCGTGTTCGGAGCTGATTTCTTTGTCCACATGAGCACCGCCATCTCTGTTGACCGTTTCCAGGACGATAGCCTTACGGGAGTGGTGAATGCCACGCCCCGAAACAAGGACCACCTGGTCCCACCAACCGTCGATCACCAAAAATCTGCGACAACTGCCCTTCTCCAGTCCGGGCTGAACTCCATCCAAAGTGATAGAGCTGACGCCGTCAAAAAAATCCAGATCGCTATGGGACGGCAAATCGGAACAAGTTGACAGCAAACGAACTTTGTCACGGGCACCAAAATGCTTTACAAGGGATGTACTGGAATTCGTGTCATGAAGTAACACCCGTATGATTGTGGCTATTCTAGTTGCCTCATCATGCAGTCCAGCGTCGTAAAGGCGACAGGACCGTTCGAGAAATCCCTTTTGACGCTTAAGTTGCTCTATGAATCTGTCCATGCTCCGGAGGACCTCTGCCGCGTGCTGGTTTATCCCGATGCCTTCGGCCACTAATGTATCTATATGTCTCAGACGTGGCCCCAAAAACCTTGTGCTGCAGCCAAATACGTGCGGCTTTCCAGACCCAACTGCTTTTTCCAAGGCAGTGAAACGCTGAGGGATTTCCAGATCAGAACGAATGGTGACATCGCATCAGGCTCCTATTTCCCCATTTCTTTCAACGCTGCCAAAATCTTCTCCGGAGTGATGGGGAGGTCCTTTATCCTTACACCCACTGCGTCGTATATAGCATTCGCGATGGCCGGAGCGCTCGGGACGCACGCGGGTTCGCCGATACCTTTTGCGCCGAACGGGCCGGTGGGCTCGATGGGCTCAATGATGACAGCGTCAATGGGGATCTTGTCTTTGGCAGTGAGGATCTTGTAGTCGAGCAGGTTGGGGTTCATCACGCGGCCGCTGTTCACCTGCATCTCTTCGGTCAGGCCGTAACCCGCGCCCATGATTGTCGCACCGTAAATCTGCCCTTTTACCAGCATGGGATTGATGGCCCTGCCCACATCATGCGCTGCCACATAATTCTGTATGGTCACCTGGCCTGTTTCCGTGTCTACGTCTACTTCCACCCCATGAGCGCCGAAGGTGTAGCAGCACGAGAGGTTCCCCTTCCCTTCCCGGTCGAGCATCTCGTTGGGAGGATCGTAAAAGGCCTCGGAAACCACCATCTCCCCTTTTCCGGTCCCCACCATGTGAGCTTTGCGGAGTATCCGTGCCGCGGGCATTCGAAAATGCTCATTGTCCGGGTCGCTCTTGACGAAAACCATGCCGTTTTGAAGGTCAAGATTATAAGGAAACGACAGAAGGCTGTATTCCAATTCCGGTAGCTTGAAATCCGGGTTCCTGCGGGCCGCCTTCTGGAATTCCTGCTCTATGAGCGTCTGCATCCACTTGGCTGCCAGCTCAAGAACTTTCGTCTTCAAATCCTGCCCCGCGATCAAAATCGCGTGCCCGGAAATGAACGCGTGGCGGCTGGCGTGAGTGCCCACATCCCACGGGCATACTTCGGTATCGCCAAGAAAAATCGACACGTCCTCAGGCCGGAAGCCTGTGGCCTCCGCAACCATCTGCCTAATAATAGTTTCCGACCCCTGCCCCTGATCCGTGCCACCTGTTATCACCGAAAGCTTGGCATCATCATCCACCTTGAGGATTATCCCCTGCGCGTCCGATAAATAGACCCGTGCGCCTCCTCCCACATGCACAAAGGAAGCAACCCCTACCCCGCGGCCGTTCTTCTTGCCGTGTTTGGCGGGCCAGTCCAGTCTCTGCTTGACCTCATCCAGGCACTCTTTCATTGGGCAAGTGGTTATCTTCAGGCCCATGGGAGAGGTTTCGTAGGGCACATTGGTGTTGATGGCTCGAAACTCCATCGGGTCAATCCCCGCCTCTTCGGCCAACTGATCCATGGATTGCTCGACCACGTAGGTGGCCTGCGGGTTACCGTAACCTCTCATGGCCTGCGCATAAATATTATTGGTATACACACAGGTTGCCTGGAAATCCACATTTGGCACGCGATAAAGCGATGAAATCGGTATCATCATAACAGACGGCGTCGTGGCACCCCATGAGGTGTACGCTCCATTATCAAGGATCATATCAACCTTCCTGAAGGTCAACCGGCCCTCCTTGTCGCAGCCTTGCTCCACCGTGGCAATGGCCGGCTGTCTGGGCGG
>JBKQMK010000058.1:0-16818 GCA_052146735.1 Desulfomonilaceae bacterium
CGACAGCTTCCTCGGTCGCTTTGAACGGTGCGGTCATTATCACGAGAATTTCAGGTTGCCGGTACTTGATTTCAGTTAGCAATTCTTTGCCGCCCATCTCGGGCATGTCGATATCCGCCACAATAACGTCGAAGAATTGTTTCTCCAACTCTTCCAGGGCCTCATTGACCGTGCGGGTCACCATCACGTCAAACCCTTCGCTGTCTAGAATGCGCTCGCAGATCTCAAGGACCTTCTCGTCACTGTCCAGGATGAGTATTCTGTTGGTGGTCCCAGTCTCGTCACCGGTCCCCGCAAGGCTGAGCATCGGGTCCGAGATGTGTGCCATAATGTGGGACATCCCGTCGGCCATTTTTTCAAGGGAAGCGAGTTTCTTGACACGCGCGACCTGTTCTCGTGCTTGATTCAGTTCTCCGGTCTGTGCAGCTACCTTGGATGCCAGTTGTTCACCCCATGCTTCCAATTTCTTGCGGGATTCGGCCAGATTCCGGATCATCAGGTTGAAGGTCGCGGCCAACTCGCCGACCTCATCCCTGGCCATGACAGGGACTTCGTGGCTCAGATCGCCGTCAGCAGCCCTCCTCGCTGCGTGGAGCATCTGATCCAGTGGCCGGTTAATCCATTTCACGAGGAAATAGGAAATCGCCGCCATGAGTAAGACCCCAAAAAAGGCAACCACCAGGAATGTTCCAACGAGCCGCTGAATGACTGAAGTAATTGGCTCTTCAAGGGTGGCTACCTGAAGAGCGCCGATGATCTGCCCCTCCGCGTCACGGATCGGGTCTGTCGCAGAGAGATACGTTGCCCCGAGTTGAGACTCCCAGGTGATCTCAGTTTGCCCCTTGTCCAGCACTTTGTCGCGGATCTGACCACCTGCCTTGAAGCCCAGTGTGGGGAGCCCCTCCGTTCCCTTCAACGTGGTGCTGATGGCCTGGTCCCCTTGAAATATGGCCACGTATCCGACATCCCTTTTTTCGAAGACTTCTCCCCTGAAGAGCCTGTGCGAGATCCGGTCCACGATGAGGTTATTGTTGTTGAGAAGAATCCCTCCGTACAACGTGGCAGCGACTCTCGTCCCTATGAGAAGCGGGTGCGCCGCCTCCAGGATCATGCCTTTTTTGTCAGGACGTTCCCCCAGACGACGGATGAGAGTAAGGTTCTCGTCTGATAGCCCTTCCACTGAAATAAGCCTCACTCCCGACGAATCCTGTCCTTTCAGGGCCTCGGCGACAAGAGAATCGGAAGAGACACCCGAGTTCTTGATTTCAGGGGCGAAGGCCCTGGCCAAGACGCGGCCTTTGTCGTCGGTGACGGAAAGGAAATCCAAATCGTTTTCGACAGCAAGCTTTGCCAGACTGTTGCGTATCTCTTGAATCTCTCCTTTGCCCAAGAGTTCTTTGATCTTCTCGGAACCTGCCATCAGACGGACTTTCAGCTCCAAGTTCTCCTGCGAATTCTTGAGAATGAACCCTGCAGTTGCCAAATCGCTGAAGAGCCGGATTTGGGCGCGCTCTATAATCGTTTCCCTTGCCAGCCTCGTGCCGATCAAAATTGTGGCCAACCCCACAAGCAGCACCACGCCCAAGAATCCTCCCAGCACCTTTTGGCGCAGGGAGAAATCCTGCGCCCATCCTGTGAAATCATCCCAACTTTTCCAAGGTACTCGTTTCGGTCTAACTGAGTCCATGATGCTGTCACCTTCTACTTTAGCTTCTGGAGCATCTCCGTTTGAAAGATCTGCCGGGCCTCGTCAATTGAATTGGCGTGGAAAATCTGCTCGTCGATAAGGAGGTTGGCTCCGTCAGTACACTGATCCATGCAAAAGGTCCCTTTAAGCTCAACTTTTCCTTCGAGTCCGGCTTCTGCTATTGCCTCCTTGAAATAGTTTATGATCTCGTGGGAACCTTTTAGATGGCAGGCGCTCCCCACGCAGACAGTGATCACTCGCATCGACTGGAACTCCTTTCCCGAATAGACCAGACATTTCGCACTGTGATACGGTTTGCATTCAAAGAAGTAACAAAGATAGGGGTATGGGCAGGCCTGTGTGCCCACCCTGTTTTGTATCCGCCTCGGCCACACCGGATGGACACGCGCTCGTCCGCGCCGTACAAGGGCCTTTAGCAGACTTTAAGTGGTCGTTTCAATGCACGCAGCTATAATTTACCACGAAGTTAAGGCAGAGTGAAGTACGCTTGAGTGTGAGGCCAAACTTTATAAGGCGGCTGATACCCTTATGCGTTTAAAGAAGTAAATTACGGGGGGATTTATAATGTCATTGCGAGGGCGCAAGCCCGACGAAATCTCATCGGTGGGATTGGCGTCCCGCCCGTCGTCATTCCCGCGTACGCGGTCTCGCGAAGCGCGGGACATACTGGATCCCGGATCGGAGTCCGGGGTGATGAATGACCGACGGTTCAGCGTTCCGGTCGGGATGGTTCCACCGATAAGAGTGTGCCGTCGTTTCGCTCCTCGTAATTACCCTGCGGCTCGCGGGGTTGGCAAATCGGACAAAGAATCCGGAAGCTGGTATGAACCCGCGTCCTTCGAGCTTGTTTTTCACCCCGCCGACCGTCTCCCACAGTCGCGCATTTTGTTCTGAAAACGATCCTGCACCTGCTCCATAAAGGCTTCCAAGCGAGTCTTCTCGTTGGTTTTTTTGAGTCCGTCAAAGACGAGAGTGAGCAGCGGTGTGCCGGGCCTTTTCTTTAGTGCTCGTAACAGCGCCGCGGTTACCACGGTGCCGTACGAGCAGTTGAGAGTCATCAGATTCAATACGCCGTCAGCGCCCTGATCAAGATAATTCAGTGCAGTTGCAAGTGGAGCGGTTATTCCCGCGGGAAGCCTACTGTGGGCATGCTGGCACGCCTTTTTCCACATATTTATTCCAAGCAGGTCGGTGGAGCGGTTGAGGGCCCTCCGGGCCCCCGGCAAACTCTTGACTTTGAATTCCGATATTGTCATCAGCGTGTAAAAGAGCCCATGCTCGGCGGCGGAACGTGACCGGCCATTCAGTACGCTCCATATGAAGTCCCTTAAGATGCCCAGTTTGAAACTATCCGAGAAGGTGGGCGGCGACCAGAGTGTGCCCCCGAGAGCCTCTATTTCCATATATACGTCGTTGTTGGCATAGGGGACTATACGAGTATAATAATCACCGGTCACCGCTACCACAGGTCTGGGGTCCGCGTCTTCCACTGGAACCTCACCCAGATCATGGAGGACTTCCTCCATCCCCGCTCTCACGCCACCTTCTGAAAGGGCCTTGTAAAGCTTGTCCCGACACCCGATGTAGACACGCTCCAGGCGTGCATGGTCTTGCGTTATGGGCCGGATCTGCAGAAAGAGCCGGAACAGCACGTCATACGCGTTCAATCCCTCCCAGACCCTCAACAGCACCTGTTGCCGGCACCGGGGGGAGGCCCCGAAAGCTGCGATGCCCTCGTCCACGTCCCGAATCACACCGATGCTGGAGCCCAGTTCGCGGCCCACCTTTTCGATGTACGTCGGGAACTGTCCCAGACGACATGCATCCGGGCCGATCATACAAAATGATGATCGCCGCGCGGCTTGGGCCGACAGGGCTTGAGCCAGCTTAAGGTAATCTCCCAGGACGAGCGCATACGGGTGGCATTCCCCACCGACCATATGAGGACGCCCCAACCGCTCTGATTCTTCGTCCGGAGGAGGCAGCACTCGCGCATCAATGCCTACAGAGCGGGCGGCTGCCGCAAATCCGTAAGCATGGTCACCCATGAAAGGCACATAGAGAACTTCGGCTTTCCGGGCCGGCCGCCTGTGCCCGTGATTGGGCAACTGAAGTGCTCCTTCCCCTATTGAAGAACGGCTCTCCTCCTTGAAATCGGGTGATGATGGCTCGCCGGTCCGGACCTGGACCGATTGAGTCTCCAGCTCTTCGTTCTCTTCGAATGGATCATACGACCCTGAAACACGGTCTGGATCGGCTCCCACCCTTCGACCGTTTCTATCCCTGCTAATACGGTCCAGAAATGCCTCCAACCGAGTGATGATGCCTGCCCTGGAGGAGTGCTCGTCCATCTCCAGCACAAGCATCGGCTTGCCCGCCAGGTTTTCTCTGACATGACGCAAAGTAAACGCGTCAGGCCCGCAGCCGAAAAAGGTGGTGAGAACGGGGAACATCCTCGGATCCTCTGCTATTGCACGTGCGACCTGAATGAGGTTCCCCTGATACTTCCAAGAAACCGGCCTGTCCGTGTCTTTGGTTTTCAGAGGATAAAGGTCACCGGGGATGGCACGGAACCCCAGTCTATGAAAAAGGCTGCCGAGGTTCATGTTAAGGAACGGGTCGGAAGTGTGGTATGGCTTACCGAGTATAACTATTGCCGGCTCGTTCTTTCCCAGAGAATTCACAAAAGATTCCCCTTCTCTTCTGAGGCGAGCCTGAAATCCCTCGAAATGCTCCAGTGCCTTGTTGAAGGCAGCGCACGCTTTGTGGTGAGAAAACCCCAGAGAGCGTGCGAACGAAACATGCTCCCTCCGGAAAGCATCCGGATCAATCTCGCAATTCACCACAGGTTCCTTCCATTCAAGGTCGAATGCTCCCCGAAAAAACTGTGAAGAAGCTTGAATGAACGGGCAATGGTCAAGCGGCTTGTCGCCCCGCACCGGCGACCGTTCGCTCAAGATAGCAGGATGAAAGAGTGTCTTTGCACCTCTGTTCACCAAATCCTCGATCTGACCTGCCATGACCTTCATGGGCAGGCACGTCTCAACCCTCATGAAGCGTGAGCCGCTCTCGAATTGTTTTCTGTTAGACGGGGGAGAGACCAACAGCGAGATTCCCAAATCTTCGCAGAAAGCCTTCCAGAATGGAAACCACTCGTAGAACTGGGGCGACTGAACCATTGCCCACTCACGATCCGTCTTGGAAGTATTCTCCGACAATTCCTTGAGAAGTCGGGCCCTTGTCGAAAACATATCCGGTTCGCTGTTGACACGAGGAGCTTCGCCATCCGCCTCCCATCGATCACACACACCTCCGTGAAAGATGTTTCGATCCTTGGACCTATATTTGTTAATCCTGCACTGGTTGGTGCAGCCTTTGCACGTAAATTGTTCTTTGGAGATTTCTTCTGCATCCCACCGGATGACGGGCCGCTCCTTGAGAACGATTTCTTTCCGCTCAAGCCTTTCCAAAGCTTTTAAGGCAGCACCCACAGCGCCGGACACTCTAAAGAACGCGGGTGTCTCGAATTTCCGCCGTGTTTGTTGCTCGAATGCTGCTTTCACAGCCGGAGTGGCAGCCACCCCCCCCATAAAGAGGACCTTTCTTCCTAGAGGCTTGTGATTGGCTACTCGTTCGAGATAGTTGTGAACGATGCTGATACAAACGCCCGCGGCCAAATCCGGGCACGAGGCCCCGTTGTTCTGGTGATGGATCAGGTCCGATTCCATGAATACCGTGCATCGATTGCCCAGGTCCGCCGGCCTTTGTGACGAAAAAGCCGCGTCTGAGAAGGAGTCGCCCATGGGAAGGTCCAGACGTTGAGCCTGCGCCATCAGAAAACTCCCGGTACCCGCCGCACAAACTCGATTCATCTCGAAATCTCGGACCTGCCCGTCTTCAAGAGAAATCCACTTGGAATCCTGACCGCCTATCTCTACCACAGTGTCGGCCTCCGGGTCGTAACTCAACGCGGCCTGGGCTTGTGCGGTGATTTCGTTGACGATCAGATCCGCGTCCAGAAGCCGTCCAGCGAGATAGCGGCCGCTCCCGGTCACCGAAATGGCGGCAACGCTGATATCGTCGCGGGCCAGTGAAGCTATCACATCCGTCAAAGCTTCCAGCGGACGGGACCTGGAAAGACGGTAGTCTTCCCTGATAATGCGACCTCTCCCGTCCAGGATCACTCCTTTCACGGAAACGGAACCCACATCGAGCCCCATAACCAGAGGACTAGCCAAAGAGTCTCCATCCTCGGGAAAAGCGGGAGCCGGCGGTTTTGTATTGAGGGAGGAATCGAGAGGTTTGAAAAAAGAGCGTGAAGAAGGGAGCCGAAGGGCCCTGTCAGCCATTGCCTTGAGTGTTTCCAGGGAAAGCCCGCGCAAAGGCTTCTGACGGCAAGTGAGCACGGCGCATCCTAAGGCCCCGAGGACCTTGTAGTGCTGTGAAATTATGACTTGTTCGTTTTCCAGGTTGAGCAATTTCTGAAACGCGTAAACCACTGCCTGGTTGCTCATTACGCCGCCTTGAAGGGAAACCACCGGAACCAGCGTGTCCCCTCGTATCAGGGTGGCGATATAGTTCCGCGCGAGGGCAAAGGCGAGGCCTAGCAGAATGTCGGGGATCGGTGTCCCCTCCTGCGCCTGGTGTATCATGTCGGTCTTGGCGAAGACAGCGCACCGTCCGGCAATGGGAGCCGGTTTGCTACTTTGAAGGGCCAGAGGACCGAAGGATTCTACCCCGATGCCGAGTCTCTCGGCCTGTTCGTCCAAGAACGCTCCGGTACCGGCCGCACAGATTTCGTTCATGCGGAAGACCTGAATGCGAGGTATTCCTCCTGTTAGAGACGGCTGGATTTTAACGAATTTAGAGTCCTGGCCCCCGATTTCTATTATGGTTCGCACGTTGGGTACCACATGGTCGGCCCCAGTGGCATGGGCGCTGATCTCATTTATCGCGGGGATATTCAACGCCTTAGATAGAAGTTCCCGGGCGCTGCCGGTCACGAGGGCAGAGCTAATAGGTAGGTCCCCGCCACAAACTTTGATTAATTCATCGATGGCTTCTATGAAGCTGCCCAGAGGGCGCCCTTTGGTCCGCAGATACACTGACACGGGTTCGTCGGCTCCACCGTTCATCAGAGCCAAATTTAGACTAACCGACCCGCAATCAATACCCAGGTATCTCCCCATAGGTACATCCTCCCCATAGCAATTTGGTTGTCGTGCCTTTCGGAAAGGTCAAGTGGATCGAGAACCGCGGTTAAAGGGCACGAAGGTATTCCGGCCTGAGTGTCCTCTCGTCACGCGATTGTAGAATCGTGTCAATAGCCTCCAGGATTCTTTCCTTGTCCTCGGGCAGAGTAGCCTTCACCGGTAAATAGTTTGACGCGTGGTTGGATCTGAATACGCAATGACTGAAAGATGATTCCGCTATCATGATTCGCAGTTCGCTAATAAGCCCGAAGGGATCCGGGAGACGGAATCGACCCTCGACAAATTCCTTGTGGAGAGGCGTTCCAGGCACAAGTATGACACTTAAGGCCCCCACGTAGTCCGGATCGATATCAGTCAACACCTTCGCAGTGCCACGAGCATGCTCTTCGCTGCCTTCGATCCCTCCTATTCCCAGGAGCACCGTCACTGAAAGAGTTATTCCCGCCTGTTTCACCCTTCGACCAGCCTCTACCAACTGTTCGTAAGTAGATCCTTTACAGATTTTTTCCAGCAGAATGCTGTCTCCGGTCTCGACCCCCATATAGATTATGCCGAGCTTCAATGATCCAAGCACTCGGAGGTCTTCCAGTGACTTGCGCAGTATATTCCTGGTGTTGGCATAAATGCCGATTCTTTCTACGGAGGGAATGAACTCGTTTACCGCCTGCAGAATCTCTACCAGCCTCTTTTGTGGAATGCACAGGGCGTCACCGTCCGCGAGAAAGACACGCTGAACCGGCCCCATGTGCCGGGCTTCTCTCAAGTCTTCCCTGATCTCATCAATTTTCCTGATTGTGAAAGATTTGTCACGATAGCTTCCACAAAAAGTGCATTTGTTGTGATTGCAGCCCAGCGTGGCCTGAATTATCAGACTGTAGGCTTCGCTGGGAGGCCGGTAAACTGCTCCTACATATCTCACTGCGATGTCCCCTGTGTTTTATGGTCAGACCTCCGGATAGTCGCGTCAGACTAACGCTTATCCGTATTTAATGTCTTTGCGCACGAACTCCTCGAACTTCTTACGTGCGGCTTCTATCGAGTCTCCGTCGGCCCTCATAAAGATATAATATATGTATAGGTCCCCTTCAACAAGGTACAAGATTTTCTGGCGTGGGATGACCGGCCCGTAAAGCACAGGGATCGTCTTGCCGGTTGCCGGGTCCTCAATATTCGTGAGAGTCCATCCCGGAGGGGCCTCACCATGACCCAATTTTTCATTGGCTTCGACTCGTTTTCTTCTTCTGATGTAGTTTGTCCTGAAGACTACTTTGTATGCGTTCCTGCCGTCAATTTTGACATACTCCTCGGTGTCGCCGGGCCTAACAATCTCCCCGCCCGGGAACAAAGCTGCGTAGTGAATCGCCAGGTTTTCCACCGGGCGAGAAACCTTCCTTCGGCGGACTTCAATGAAGACAGTATCTTCGGGATCTGAGAATTTCTCGGTGGAGTCGTCTTCGTAGATAAGAGGATACGGTTGGGATCCGACATCTATGATACCCCGCGTAGCCAAGCACCCGGCAAGAAGCACAGGAACCAAGGGCCAGAAGACGACCTTGAAATAGGAATGCATGCGTGGTGAGCATATGGGCATTGGCTTTCAGTTCATGGTGGTTTGAATTCGAAGAAGTAATTAATCACCTATTTGCGCACGTATTTCTCCACATTCAGAATTTCGCCGACCCGTCGGAGAGGAACCGCGGATGTATCCACCTTGGCATCGTCACTCTCGCTTTCCGACCGGACCAAAAGTTTCAACACTTCGCTGCGACTCTTTTTGAAGTCTTTATTCTTGGGATCAAGATCGACAAGTTCGGTAAAATCATCGATGGCAGGAGTAAGGTTCTTTTTGAGCCCACTCTTGACGAGGGTTTGGGCCCTGAGTTCGCGTGCCGCTGCCTCCTGCGGGACAAACGTCAGGACCGTATCAAAATCCTTCAGCGCCGCTTGATAGTTCCTCGCCAAGTAGGCGACTGCGCCTCTGAGCAAGAGAGCTTCAGTGTCTCGTTTTTGAACTTTCAACACAGCGTTGAAATCCGAGAAAGCTTTGTTAAGCTGCCCAAGTATGGGAGCCTCACCGGCCTTCTTTGACAACGCTATTCCGAGATGAGCGATCCCTCTGTCGAACATTGCCTTTTGCATGTCTTTGGAAAACTGACGCGGGACCTCCACCATCTTTCCGAAGTCTTCCAGCACAGAGTAAGTCTTTATGGCCTCCTGGAGATTTCCCTTCTCCTGAGCGGACACGGCTTCAGCCAATTTGTCGGAGAAACATTGCGTCATGTCCATTTTGATCGGAGCAGATGCCTCACCCGAAAAGTTATTCCCGGTGCCATCGTAGACCTTCACTCTGAGCCGATACGAACCAGTCTGCACGCCCAGGGTTGATCCCGCCGGGATCCTGACTTTCAACACTGTGGGTAGGTTCGGGTCCTGCTCTTTTGGCACATCAGCCGAATCAGTCAGGTCATCAAGTAGTATCAGCCGCTCCTTGTCTTTCTCCTGTTGCACCAGAAACGGCTCGACACGCGCTATTTTTTGGTCGAACTTTATGCTCAGTTTCAGCCACGCTTCCTGCTGTGGACAAATGTTCCGGACATTCTCGTCTGTCTTTTCCGATTCGGTCAAGCGAATGTCCGAGATCTCCCCTTTGACACCTTTGAACTCAAGCTGGACCGGTTCTCGGCTGAACTTGACTGCTTGACTGACGGGAGAGAAGCTAAAACCCTTTTTCCGCGGGACTATTCTGAACTGATCGTCTGAAGGAAATTCAACCGAGAACGCCCCATCCCTGCCGGATTGAGCTGTGGAAACCACCTTATTCCCTTCGAGGTCCGTCAAGTCGATGTCAGTTTCAGGGAGGCCTGAGCCGTCTACCCCGGTGACCTTACCGGACATGCTGAGCACTACACGAAAGCTGACATTTTTGGCTACCTTCCGACCTTCCTGAACCAGCGCCAATTCTACACGATAACGACCGGGGTCAAGCTGTTTCCTGATTGAATTGCCTGTTCCCAACGGTACTCCCGCCGGGGTTTTTTCCGGAAAAAGCTTCCAAACCAGCTCAGGCTTTTGTGATTTGTTCTCCCCTGCCAGCTTTGCGCTCCCTTGGAACACCATCGCCTTCCCGGCAGGGTAAGCTCCGCCGTTCTTAGGCATTACTATTTCTACGGTGGCCGCCTCAGATTGCTTGACCTTAGGAGCGGTACGAGCCGCACCGAAGGTGAGGGCTTGTCGCAGCGGCTCAGGAACTTTGCTTTTTATCACTGCCTCAGGATCGCAACCGACCAAGACCGAGAGGCCTGCGACGATCAAGACCGTTCTTAGAGATCTTGAAAACATTTAATCCGGCTCCAAAGCTTTAGGAGTTGACACGTCGAGTTCTATAGTACTGGCATTAACGCTTGGGTTTGCGCCTGCCTGAATGATTTTCTTCGACCGCAGATATCGGCGATGGCTCACAAGGCCCACCCGGTCCGGGCATTATGCCAGGCCCTCCGTGGCACTTGGTCCAAATCATTCCATTGTCCATCCGATTGTCATATTTTTCGCAAGTCTCTTTGTTGTGCGGAGGCCGTTGTTGGCGACCGATTTGGGCCGTTCTCACAACGCCGAGATTACCTTGCTTCTCGGCCCAAGGTCAAGGAATCTGTCACGGGCGCTCAGATTGGGGGTCCATCAGCAGAAAAACGGACATCCCGGACTTATGCTCCTCTTCATGGGGGCAGCGCGGCAACGCCAAATGCTTGACAGTTCACGCGAACTTATGATATTTATATCTTTAATATTTGGGATTTATGCATAACCACAAGTTAAAGCATAATGAAATTATTTCAACTAACTATTTTAGCATTATTTATTTCTATTGTGGGAAGCGGCTGCGCCACAAAAATGGCCGTTGTCAAAGAGGGCAGTTCGAAATCATATACGATAAAAGGCAGGACTTACCATCCTATGAAGAAGGCCTATCCGGGTTTCTTCCAGCATGGAGTCGCTTCCTGGTACGGACCGGGCTTTGATGGAAAAAAAACCTCGTCAGGGGAAATCTATGACATGCATGCCCTTACGGCTGCTCATAACATCCTACCGCTGAACACCCTTGTGAGAGTCACTAACCTGAGCAATAATAAAGACGTGGTAGTGCGAATCAATGATCGAGGACCCTTTGTGAACGACCGAGTCGTGGATCTCTCGCTGGCCGCGGCGCAGAGGATTGGCATGGTGGCGCCGGGAACTACGCCGGTGCGAGTCTCGGTCATCGGTCCTGCGGATTCGATGTTGGCCTCGAGAATTCCTGAAACCGGGAAAGGAAATCGTAGCCGTAGCGCTCCAAACCCATTCTTCTCCAACAGCAGAAACAGGATTCTTGCACTGAGAGATCCCTGAACGCATGGCGAACAAATCACAAATGAAGATCACGATCCTGGGGGGCGGTTTGGCCGGATCCGAAGCCGCATGGCAACTCGCCAAAAGAGGCGTTGCCGTGCGGCTTGTTGAGATGAAGCCCTCACGTTACTCTCCGGCTCACAATTCTCCTGACCTCGGGGAATTGGTCTGTTCCAACTCTTTGAGGTCCGCATCAACTGATTCCGCGGCCGGGCTGCTCAAAGAAGAGCTACGAACCCTCGAATCCCTCATTATGGAAGCTGCCGACGCCACGGCGGTTCCTGCAGGCAAAGCTCTCGCAGTTCAGCGGGACCTGTTTTCCCGATTTATCACGGAGAAAATCCTCGAAAATCCTCTCGTCACACTCGAGCGCGCGGAAGCGGTCCGAATTCCGCCTCATGAAGACGGGATTGTCATTGTGGCTACAGGGCCTTTGACATCTGATGCCCTGACATCGGACATAGGCCGCATCTTGGGGTCGGATGGGCTCTCCTTCTATGATGCAATAGCTCCGATAGTGACTGCCGATTCTCTGGATATGAACAGGCTCTTTCGCGCATCCCGTTATGACGAGGGGGAAGGCGACTATTTGAACTCCCCCATGGATGAGAATGCGTACCGGTCGTTTGTCAGTGAAATCCTAAACGCTAGGAAAGTTGACCCGTTTCCGTTCGAGAAGATCCCTCATTTTGAGGGTTGCCTTCCCGTAGAAGAGCTGGCCCGACGCGGACCGGATACGCTGGCTTTTGGCCCTATGAAGCCAGTGGGCCTGACAAACCCATCTACTGGAATGCGCCCATTTGCGGTGGTTCAGCTCCGGGCTGAGAATCGTGAAAGGACACTTTACAACCTTGTCGGTTTTCAGACCAAAATGACTCATCCTGAGCAAGAGCGAGTCTTCCGTATGATCCCGGGTCTCGAAAATGCGATTTTCGAGCGCCTTGGATCAATTCACCGCAACACTTACCTGGACGCGCCTTGCCTGCTGGACAGGTTTTCGCGTTCCAGGGCGCATCCCCATGTCTTCTTTGCCGGGCAAATAACAGGGGTGGAGGGGTACATCGAGTCCACGGCCTCAGGCCTGGCAATAGGGCTCATGGCCGGACTGATAGCCAACGGGGTGACGCCCGAGCCGCCACCGGCCGTGACCGCTGTAGGAGCCCTCTTGAAACACACACGCGATGAGCCTGCCAAGCGCTATGAGCCGATGAACGTAAACTTTGGGATCATGGATCCCCCACCGGAAGGAACCTCCAAGAAGCACAAGAAAGAGGTCATGGCGCAGCGTGCCCTGGAAGCAGCTCGCGCTTGGAAATTGGAAATGAGCTCACTGTGGGATCAGGTAAGGGGGGCGTGAAAACGACGAAGGGCCTATTCCTAAGGATTCGAGGGCTGACTCACGCAGGTCAGAAGATCACAGTCACATCCAATCCGACAGTGCCGAAGCTCCCACCCACAAACACCGTGTACGGGCTCGGTCCAAGACCCGCCGCCTCGCCTGTTCCTGAGGACAACCCATATAATTCCTGGTAAGCGTATCGGCCATAGAGCCCGATCAGGACGTTTGCGGCCAGATTGACGTCCCCCGCCATCTGCAACTCTACCATGCCGCCCTTGTAAAGGTTGCCATCGAATTGGAGTGCAAAGCTTCCTCGCTGCAGTGCATTGGAAACACTCATGTTCATAAACGGAGAGCCCAACATTTCAAAGCGAGCCTTCCAGGAAGGGAAAAACATGGCGGTCTGCATGCCGATGAAGGGGATGTGGGCAGAAAACGAATCATGTAGTGGGGAGTCCGCTGCGCCGTTGGACGGGGTGCCCCGATAATCCCATGTATCTTGCCGGTACCCCGCGGTGAAACTGAAACGATAGCCACCCCCGCTCCACAGGTGGTAAAGCCCTGCGGCCTCCCAAGAGCTGAAATTAGGCTTTACGTCCCACTCCCATTTGTCCGTGGGAAAAAAGGGGGCAGTTGAGGGAATAACAGAACTTACAGAACGGACCTGAGCGCTGGTACTCTCCAGCACGCTGATCGAGCCGGCCAAGCGACCGGATATGGCTGGCAGAGGTGTTATTTCAATTGTCCCGGCAAGAACCGTCAGTTGGGGATCATAGTTGGCTACAAATCGACTCACGTCAGGAACCTTCGGGTCCAGATGACGGACGATCTGACGCCCGAAAAGGTACTCTGCCCTGAATGATGAGTCCACCTGGATGTTCCAGGCTGGAGCTTCAGCCCTCACAGGAGAGGCCAAACCCGCCAGGATGAACAATACGGCCACGGCCGTTAGCGAACGACGACTCAAAATCCTATCCCCTCACCAAATTCAAAATAAATTAAGCGAAGCTATTATAACCCTGGTTTCAACAAAAAAGAAACGATATTTTCTTTTTCCTCGTAACTGTATGGTTACGTGATAGGAATCGGCACGATTGAAAATCACCACATTGGTCTATAGAATGCACTCGGGCAAGCAGCCGCGGTACCGTCAACGCCACCGGGCGAGGCCAGGTCTCAAACTGTCAACTAGGGCAAGCGGATGGAACTACCGGAACGCAAAATATATACGGTCTCCGAACTGACACAACAAATCAGAGGCCTTTTGGAGCAAGAGTTTCCGTCAGTTTGGATTCAAGGTGAAGTCTCGAACTTGCGATCAGCTCCGTCGGGCCACGTATATTTCACTTTGAAGGATGAGACTGCCCAGATCCGCTGCGTAATGTTCAAGTTGCAGCGCCGTTTCTTGAAGTTCAGGCTGGAAGACGGCTTGAGCGTGATCGCTTGGGGGCGAATATCGGTTTACAGTTTGAGGGGGGAATATCAGCTTATTCTTGATACCATGGAGCCGGTAGGGCTGGGGAGCCTCATGCTGGCCTTCGAACAACTAAAAAAGCAACTCACTGCTGAGGGGCTATTTGACGAGCAAAAAAAGAAACCCCTACCTCCTTTTCCAAAAAGGATAGGGCTTGTTACGTCCTCCAGGGGGGCGGCGGTTCGCGACATGATCCGTATCAGCAGGCGCCGGTTTCCGGGGACGCACATTCTGGTGAGTCCAGCGTCAGTTCAGGGAGATCGCGCTCCGGAAGAGATTGTGGCTGCTATCGACAGGCTCTGCAATGCGGGTGATGTGGATGTCATCATAGTGGGGCGGGGAGGAGGCTCCATTGAGGACCTCTGGGCATTTAACGACGATAAGGTCGTGAGGGCCGTAGCCGGATGCCGCCTCCCTGTAGTGAGCGCTGTCGGACACGAGACGGATGTCACGCTTACCGACTTCGCTGCAGACCTGCGGGCATCCACACCTTCGGCCGCGGCTGAAATGGTCGTGCCCGACAAACAGGACCTGCTGGAAGGGATCGTCCACCTTGCGGCCCGGATGAAAAGTTGTATGAGGAATTTTCTAGAGAGGCGCGTCGGGATCCTGAACGAACTACTCAGGAGGCTTTACGACCCCAGGCGTCAAATCCAGGAGCGCCGTATGAGATTGGATGATCTCACGATTCGGCTGAGCTCTACCATCCGCCGCAAATTAGAAGTGGAGAGCAGAGAAATAGCGGGTGTCGCGACGCGTTTGAGGCCCGAACATCTGACCCGAGAAATAGAAGCAGGGAGAGACCAATGCTCTGCGATGTTTACCGGACTGCTGAGGGCAATCCGCAATAGTCTGAAGGAGTGCCGCAGCTCGGTCGAAAACATTTCAGCAAGGTTAGATAGCCTCAGCCCTCTCTCCGTCCTCGCAAGAGG
Organism: Desulfomonilaceae bacterium; assembly: GCA_052146735.1. Lineage (GTDB taxonomy): Bacteria > Desulfobacterota > Desulfomonilia > Desulfomonilales > Desulfomonilaceae > CAWBBA01. The sequence goes on from JBKQMK010000058.1 coordinate 15,050, forward strand.
ATATTCCATCAGCGTACGGACGGAAACCAACACGGTGATCAGCGATGCCGCTCAGGTGCGCACAGGAGAGGAAGTGCGGGTGCGCCTGCACCGGGGCGAGCTTTCATGTCAGGTGACCGGTCGGAAGACAAAGGACGACGGCGAGTAGCTTCAGTTTGCCGGTGCTGGCTGTATGCTGCGAAACGCGGGATTTGGGCATCGGCGGGCACGGCCCGCCCTACCCGACTGACAGATTGCGTTGATGGGAGAGCAATTATTATGGAAAACGGCTTCAGTCCCAAAGATATAGTGCCCTTTCTTGAGGATGTGACGGATCGGGCGGGACGGTCGATCATGTCTTATTTTCAGGGAAGTTTTCGGATAGATCTGAAAGACTCCAGGCCGGGAGGCATTGATATAGTCACAGACGCGGATCGGGCTTCGGAGGACATCATCCTGGGCTCCATCCGGCGTGAATTCCCCGATCACGATATAATCACGGAAGAAACAGAGACGGACAGCACAGGTTCATCATGGTTGTGGCTGGTGGACCCACTTGACGGGACAGTCAATTTTGCACATGGGATCCCGATTTTCAGCGTGTCTATAGCACTCATGAACAACGGGATTCTAGTGGCGGGAATGGTCTACGATCCCACGAGAACGGAAAGATATTGGGCGATCAGGAACGACGGAGCTTACCTCAATAGCAGCCAGGTCCGGGTGTCCCAAGCTGACCGATTGAACAAGAGTATAGTTGCCACAGGCTTCCCGTATGACCGGGCTTATTCGCCGGTCAATAACGTTGCCGAGTTCTCCAGGGTAGTGACCCGCGTTGGGGGCATACGACGCGGAGGTTCGGCAGCAATTGATTTGGCCTACGTTTCATGCGGCCGCCTCGACGGCTTCTGGGAACTGAAACTGAAACCATGGGACATGGCCGCGGGAATGCTGCTTGTGGAGGAAGCCGGCGGGCGTGTGACGGATAGGAACGGAAGACCCACGGATGTATACACGGACAGCATTGTAGCAACTAATGGCATTGTTCATGACGCGCTGGTGGACATCCTGTCGGCCGACTTCTCGTCTGCCTGAAGACGCTCGTGAAAAAACACGTTACTCCCGAAGAATCTCGGTGATCGGCAGATTGGATCAGCGATGAAGGTTGCCAACGTAGGTGTTTTCAGAGTAATTCAACTGTAGCTTGACATACTGGCGGACGGCTTATATATTGAGGAGATAAATGTCGCGGGGTGGAGCAGCCAGGTAGCTCGTTGGGCTCATAACCCAAAGGTCGGAGGTTCAAATCCTCCCCCCGCTACCAGGGAATTTGAGAGGTTACAGGTTGGCGCCTGTAAACTTTTTTCGTTTGAAGTTCCATTGACCGATCTTCTTGGCGGTTTCTCTTCCAAAAAGCTGTCATTAACAACTGTGGCTCGGCAATTAGTGGCAAAAGTAACCTAGATTTCGTTGGCCGGACGGTTCTGGTACGCTATGATGATGCTGTGGCTGTCGTCTTTGTTCTCAATGAAGTGAACGTCGTGAACGCTGGGAAATTTTTCCCGGAACATGGATCGTGCTAGCAGCATCTGGAGATGCTTTCCCTTTCGCAGGTGGTAAGTGGTACACATCTCCATCTCTGATTAGGACAATAATTCCTCACCGGGGCAGGTTTCATTGAATATGAGTGAGATATCGAAAATCATCCTTTTCCACGATGACTCTTTTTTCTTTGGCATCAAGAAAGCCCCGCATGAGCCGATGAAGGATGGGAAACTGGAACTTCCGGG
>JBKQMK010000059.1:0-3402 GCA_052146735.1 Desulfomonilaceae bacterium
CTACATTGCATCCTCCTCCATATCCGCAACACTCGATACGGGTGGCTGGTTAGGCCTTACCCGGCGGGGACTTGCACCCCGCAAGAGACGCCAAGCTTCGCCTGGCGCACCACAAATCCATCTCTACCTGCATTTTTATGGTGGCTTTCAGAGCGGTTTATAGGACGATACCTTGAAATAACATCACTAATTTTGTTCCGTTTTTCCGTCCACCTGCCTCGTCCGCCTGAACTCTCCCGACGTCGGGAGAGTTAAATTTGGTCGGGAATTTTATTTCTGGGTCACTTGGTGGATAATCTTCAGCCGCTACGCCATTTGGCGCACCGGTACCTACCTCCGACAAGCGGTTTTCGTGCGATGAGCAGCGTCGCGATTCTGATTGACTGGAGGCCGTACGGTGCGGTAAGCTTAACCCCGTAGTAAAACGGCTTTTTCAGCAACGTGACGACGGGTTTGCCTCTCGCGGGCCTTTTTAGGGGACCATGCTGAAGACTTTTCGGTCTTACGGGAAACATCGGTCGACGGGTCACCGAACCCAAAAATCCCGAAATGGCAACACCGCCGCATAATTCCGGCTGAAAAGAGAGTGGCCATGGGAACAGCAAGAGCTATCTGTAGAATTCCTGCTATTGCGGTTATGTTGGTTCTTTTGGTCTGCGCGGGGTTGAGTTCGTGGGGGCTTTTCTCATCGTTTTGGCCCAAGGTCGAAACTGTCCTGGAACTCGTCGCTGACAAATATGACGCGGTGCTTCCTGAGATAACCATACGGGGCGGAAAGGCATCGATTCGCGAGGAGCAGCCTCACTTTATTGACACCGGGTACAAGGAACTGGTCGTAGTCATAGATGCGAGGGAAAATAAGCAGAAAGATGCCTTGGACTACCTGAAGGACGTTTCGACGGGCGCTGTCCTCAGCAGAGACAGTGTAGTTACAAAAAGCCAGGGGCAGATTCGAATCATCCCTTTAAAGGGAATACCGGACATGGTGATCAATTCTCAGAGTCTTAAGGCCCTCCTCGCTCAATATTTGCCCATGGTCACCCGGCTGGTAGTCCTCGCGGTCATACTGTATTTTCTCCTTGTAAAGCCGCTGCAAGCAATTATCCTTGCACTGTTGCCTTATTTTGCGGGCCGGTCCTACTCAATCGCGCTTACTTATGGTGAAGCAATAAAGATTGCGGCCGTGGCAATGGTACCACCGGTGGCGCTGGATCTGTTTCTCAGCCTTTCAGGCATCAAGATTCCCATGCTGTTCACCATTTATTTTGGGCTGTACTTTGTCTTGCTGATACTTGCCGTGCGCGATCTCGTCCGCAGCAAGCCCCTGCCGATGGGACCTTCGACCTCGATCAACCCTTAGGGACAGTAGGCTCATGAAATGTTTCTGTGCGTGCTCGGGATGGTGGTAGTAGTTCAGGGCCTGCCGTACTTTGCATTCCCGGAAAAGATCAAACCCTCATGAACATGATGTACCATAAGAAAGTGCATCCCCTCCTCAGGTAGGGTCTTTCTTAGAACGAGGTCTCCCAATTGCTCGCTTTTAGTGCCATCCTGGATCTTCAGGTCTCAAGCTCTATTTGCGCCTGCGCTTCGATTCGAACCTTCGTCAGCAAGCCCTTTAGGATGAAAGAGTTACTCCGACAGGTTCGTAAAGTGCTGGATGAGAGGTGATTGATTTAGGAGAAGAACCCATGTCGTTTCTCGCGCAACCAGAACGCGATACGCGAACGACAAAGATTTTCGAATATCTGACATCCACGGAACAGAAGATCGCGTATTTCGCGGCTCAGGTGCCTTATAAGTCGTCTCTGATTTTGCCTTGGATTAACACCATGCTTGACCCATGAGCATGTGGCGAGGTACGCTCTAAAATACGAACAAATCCCTGTTGAGGCAACGGGGTCGGCAATTTCGCATCCGTGGGATTTCATTCAAGGCAACGCGGCAGCTTTTTTCGGGGTCAGACGAACCATCCCGCGACCGGTCACCAGACGAAAGACGCCCGAAATGGCGAGACCGCCGCTTAATTCCGGGGAAGTAACCAAAGCCTTATTCCACGGGGTCCGAAAAAACCTTGATCAAGGGTCCCAAGACCTTTAGGATGAAATAATAGCCGCAGAATTTCGGAGGGGTTGTCTAACTTCATCACCACATTTGGGGAGGAGGAAGAGCATGGGAGCCAAGAAAATTCTGATGTTGGTCGGGGACTACGTGGAGGATTACGAGGTCATGGTGCCGTTCCAGGCCCTGTTGATGGTCGGGCATACGGTTCACGCGGTTTGCCCGGACAAGAAGGCCGGCGATATCGTGAGGACGGCAATTCATGACTTTGAAGGGGACCAGACGTACAGCGAGAAACGGGGCCACAATTTCACCTTGAACGCCACGTTCTCGGAAACAAAGGCTGAGGATTATGACGCACTGGTGATTCCAGGCGGCCGGGCTCCGGAATACATCAGACTCAACGAGGCAGTGCTCAAGGTGGTGCGCCATTTTGCCGAGAAAAACAAACCCATAGCTTCTATCTGCCACGGAGCGCAGGTGCTCGCCGCGGCCGGCGTTGTTGGGGGCAAATCCTGCTCGGCCTATCCCGCGGTGGGTCCTGACGTCAACAGCGCAGGGGGTAAATGGGTCGATATTCCCTTGGACAAGGGCCATGTGGACGGTAATCTGGTAACCGCGCCTGCCTGGCCTGCGCACCCAGACTGGCTGGCGAAGTTCCTCCAGGTTCTCGGCACCAAGATTGAGCCTTAGCAGAGCCGGCAAGGCCTAAGGTGTTTCCGATTGTGTGACCTTGTGGGCGCAGTCCGTCTGCGCCCCGCGTAGTTCCCGTTCTGTCAGGCCGGTCCTTTTCCTGGTTAGCAGGCAGAGCCGGGTAACTCCATATTAAATAGTGCACAAATCCGGCTTTACTTATTCGTCTTTAATTGCAATGTGCCGGAAATTATCCAACCCGCTTTTCTGCCCGGAATTTTATCCAGTGGTCATTTCCTCCCGATCTGATTAGCCGCTACGCCATTTGGCGCACCGGCGCCTCGACGGTCAAAAGTGAGAAACCTTAGGCCCCTACTTCAACTTGGCGGTGTCGAGGGCTTTTTGTAGAAGGGTACTAGAAAACCTCGGTGCAGATACCAATTATAAGAGATGCTGATATCTTCACCCCTGATAGCCTTCGCTCCGTGATGCCCCCAGTCTCTCCCGCCTCAGTTGCTCTGGTAATATCTCCCTCTCTCTGAAAGACTGTATAACTTATCTTACCAATACCAGTATTCTTACATGAATGTCACAGAGCTGAAATCCTTACTTGCCCATAACCAAGACCCTATAGCCGTAACAGCTCCTTTGATCTCGTGTAGGTATCGCTCACTTCCATCAAGAAGAATCTCTGCAACCCTTCACCGT
>JBKQMK010000060.1:0-15246 GCA_052146735.1 Desulfomonilaceae bacterium
TCCGCAGCTCAACTCCAGGGAACCGACTATGTCAACCGAACCAAAGAGAACAATAAACGCGAAGCAAGCCGTGATTGACATCAGGTCCGGGATGACCTCTTCAGACCTGATGCAAAAATACCACGTCTCCGCGAAAGGTCTCGAAACGTTGTTCAGGAAACTGGTTGACGTAGGGCTGTTGCACGAAGACGAATTGGAACGACTCAATGAGGGTCGAGCGAGATCCAAGGACGTAGCATGGCAGTGCCCTGCCTGCGGCGCTGCACAGACCCGGGAGTATGCCGAGTGCCCCCAATGCGGAGTGATTGTGGCGAAATTCCAGAGCAGACTCTCTGAGATGGGGGAAGCAGAGCCACAGCCTGAGAGTTTTCATTCACAACCGTCGCCTTTGTCCTTTGACGCTCCATCTGGGGGCTGGGTCGAACTAGAGACCGGGAACGGACGCTTTTCTCGAGAGCTTTCGGCCGTGGCCCATGTCGAACCCGCAGCCGCGCTGGTAACTGGTCGGCCCTCCGCTGGTTCGCAATTCCCCGACTATCAGGAAGACGACGCGGACGGGACGGATAATGAATCGGAAAACACAATCCCGGAACCCCAGACCCTGGACAGGTCAGGCTGGATCATGCTCCTCGTCGGTCCGATTGTGGCGCTCGCCTGCTTTGCCTTCTTCTGGCTCCGGTGGACTCTGGGGACCTTCAAGACGCTCGTTCACGAAATGGGCCATGCAATCTTCGGTTGGCTTTTCGGATATCCGTCATTCCCGGCTTTCGATGTGATCTGGGGCGGAGGCGTTACAGTCCACACGGAAAGATCGACTGTTTTGTGCATCCTCATCTACGCTGGTTTTGCAGGGCTCTTCTGGCTGTACAGAAAGAATCGCTCAACACTTATCGTTCTGGCAGCGTTGATCGTCCTTTACTCAGTTGCCGCCTTCACTTCGATTCACTCTGTGCTTATTCTGTTCATGGGGCATGGAACCGAACTCATCATCGCGGGATTATTTATCTACAGGTCGTTGAGCGGCCGTGCGGTTATCCATGCAGCGGAACGACCCCTGTACGGCATCATAGGGTTCTTCATCGCCTTTTCGGATATCAGCATGGCATACAAGCTGCTGGCGGACGCTTCTTACCGTGAAGATTATCTGGGCGCAAAAGGCGGTGAAATGGACATGGACTTCTCCGTAATTGCAAGGGACTACCTGCACTCGGACATGACGTCGGTGGTCATCGTGTTCTTTATTTGTTGCATTCTATGCGTGGTGCTCGGCTTCCTGGCTTTTCGCTACATGGAGTACGTGCACTCCGCCGCGGCCGCACTCTTGGCTAGAGAGCCGAAAGAATCTCGTGGAGTGAAAAAGCTTGACTCGGGGCACCACGGGTGTTAGCCTATGAACGAACGTTCACTCATATAGGACAATATCCAGTCTGCAACCACGTTGCCGTAAATGCCGTGTTCTTAAGAAGATGTCGGCTTAGTCGAAAACGAGATAGCTCTCACCGATCAGTCGCCAAAACCCGGAAAGAGATGATCGTCCCATGCCGAATGGCGCAAACAAAAGGGAAGGTAATGGCGTCCGAAAGAAGAAAATATTATCTCTGGCGCGCCATCTCTTCTGGCAAAATGGCTATAGTTCGGTCAGTATGCGAGATCTAGCTCGCGCAAACGGATGTCAGCCGGCCAATCTCTATAACTACTTCAAAACCAAAGAGTCCATTCTGTTCGAAGTGCTCCTGGAAGAAATGGAGCAAATTGTCCAACCGATCTCACATCTTGAACACGAGGAAGACGGTAACCCCGTAGATCAACTACGTTTCATCATCTCGAGTCATCTTAAAGTCACTTTGAGTCATCGCAGGTCTGCCAAGACATTGTTTGATGTGGCCTTGGGCAGTCTGTTGCCTGCAAACCGGAAAGTCATAGTCTCCATGCGCGACACTTACGACCGCACAATTCGCAGAGTGGTTCAGAGGGGCCAGCAGAAAGGGCTCTTCATGCCGTACGATGAAAAGCTGGTCGGTTTTATGATCTCTTCAATGGTCACTCGCTCCAGGATCTGGTTTCACCCTAAAAAGGGCGTGACAGTAGACGAGCTGGCGGATTTCATCTTTCGATTCGCGTTAAAGGGCATTCAAGCCCCCGATGGCCTACAAAAAGAGCTTGTGGTGTAGGATTTATAATGCCTAACACACCTCATCTGGTAATACCGCCCGAGCTGTTGGAAGCCCTCTTAAACAACCCCCACGAATCGTTGATCCTGGTGGATGTCGAAGGTATTGTCCGTTACATCAGTAGGTCGAACGAAGGCTTCTACGGCTCCTCCCGAAAGGAAGCCATCGGTCGTCACATACTGGAGCTGAACCCTGATAGCGAGCTGCTCAGGGTCCTCACGACCGGCCGTGCAGAGATCGGCCAGCTTTTCACCCTCGGCGGCAAGGAGCGCATCGTCGCCCGCATACCCCTCCGTGATGAACAGGGCAACATTGTGGGGGTAATGGGCAAGCTGATGTTTTGGCACCCGGAGAAGGTCAAGCAACTGGTGCGTCAAGTGGAGGTGCTGCAGAGTCGGCTGGATTACTACGAGAAGGAATTACAGCAGGCCTACCGGGGCCGCTATTCGCTGGACCGAGTTGTGGGAGAGTCGGCCCCGATGCAGGAGGCCAAGCGAGCAGCGGTGCAGGCAGCGGCCTCAGATCTGCCGGTATTGATAATCGGTGAGACGGGGACTGGCAAGGAAGTCTTTGCTCACGCTATCCACCAGCTCAGCGCCCGCCGCGAACGTCCTTTGGTGCGAGTGAATTGCGCCGCAATCCCTCACGAACTATTTGAATCAGAACTGTTCGGCTATGAGGCCGGTGCGTTCACTGGTGCGAGCCCCAAAGGCAAACCGGGGAAGTTCGAGCTGGCCGACAAGAGCGCCATATTTCTGGATGAAGTGGGCGACTTGCCGCTGCAGTTGCAGGTCAAGCTCCTGCGGGTGATTCAAGAGCGCGAAGTAGAGCGGGTGGGAGGAACTCGGACCCTCAAGCTTGACTTCAGGGTAATTGCAGCCACTAATCGAGACCTGAAGGACATGCTACACCGGGGTGATTTTCGACAGGATCTGTACTATCGACTCAACATCTTTGTGCTGAAGACCCCGCCGCTGCGCCGGATTCGCGAGGATATCCCCCGCTTGGCCTACCACCTTCTCTCTACTCTGGAAGAGACCGGGCCTAAACTCAGCCGACGCATCGAGCCGGAAGCCATGCGGTGCCTCATGGCATATGACTGGCCAGGAAATGTGAGAGAGCTGCGCAACGCTTTGGAGCGAGCCTCCTCGGTGGCGGGGGAAGGTTCCATTTCAGAAAAGCACCTACCTATGGAAATCCGAGACGACGTGCGGACGGCTTCTCCTGTCGAGGGTGAGCTGCGCTGCCTGAAGGATGAGATGGCTCGTGCAGAGCGCCGCGCCATAGAGCGAGCCCTAAGCATCACTGGCAACAATCGCACCGAAGCGGCCTGCTTACTGGGTATTCACCGCACGGGGCTCTATCAAAAACTGAAGCGTCACGGCCTGGATTCGGACAAGAAGACCTGACGCATTCCGGTTACACGAGGAACTGATTGGAGGATGTGTGTAGAAAAGCGTCGACGTGTCAATGTTTCTATACATCATAATCCAAGAAAGGCCCATTACCATATTCCTCAGGATTTGCTCTCTTCCTTGTTCACGCTTACCGTCCAAATGTAGATAATTCTCTACAATTGGCCGGTGCGTGGGCCTTGTCGATCACCCGGAACCGTGGTCGGGGGGTATGCAGGACTAGAAGCGCTGAAATGCTCATTGTGCAGGCACAGCAAGATAGATACTCTGATTGGCACACGAATTGCTTCACAAAGAGCCAGTATTCTGCCGTGAGCTAAGCCATCATTGAATCCCAATCAAGGAGCGCTCGTATGGATTTTGACGTGCCGGAGAATCTGCGGCCGATTGAGCGCTCCGTAAAGCAGGACCTGGAGCCTATTAGCCGACAGGTGGAAGACGGGGACCCTAACCTCGATGGCTTAATCCGGGAGATTTCCCATAAAGGAGGAACCCATCGATGAGTCATTTCAAAGTAAATGAGCGAGATATCTATTTTATCCTAAAGGAACAACTCGGTTACAGTAGCCTCTGCAAACTCGACAGGTATCGTGACCTGGATGTCGAGACATTGGACATGATGGTCTCGGAGGCAGTCAAATTCGCCAAAGGAGTAGTGGGGCCGCTCCAGGAGGCTGGCGACAGGCACGGAGTCATTCTTGCAGACGGCAATGTACGCTGTGCACCAGGCTTCCGGGAGGCATTTAGCCTTTGCGGTGAAAACGGTTGGATTGCAGCCACTAGCGATCCCGAATACGGGGGACAGGGCTTCCCTCGCATGTTGGGTATTGTGCTTAACGATCTTATGTACGGCGCATCCGTGTCTTTTCACATGGCTCCCAGTCTGACTCATGGCGCCGGACATCTCATCGAGAGTTTCGGCACGAAAGAGCTGAAAGACCGGTACATTCCCAATATGTTCGCGGGCCGGTGGTCAGGAACCATGTGCCTCACGGAACCTCAGGCCGGTACAAACCTGGCTGCTCTCAGGACAAAGGCCATTCCGGAAGGGGATCATTACCGGATCAAGGGGACGAAGATCTTTATCACGTGGGGAGACCACGACTTGACCGAAAACGTCATCCACCTGGTTATAGCCCGGATAGAAGGGGCGCCCGCAGGCGTAAAAGGGATCTCACTATTCGTGGTTCCCAAAATAAGGTTGCGCGATGACGGTTCGTTGGGTGAATCGAACGATGTGACGTGCGTCGGGGTAGAACAGAAGCTTGGACTGCACGGCTCTCCCACCTGTGTTCTCAACTTCGGGGAAAATGACGATTGCATAGGCTTTTTGTGCGGGGAGGAAAACAAAGGTCTCGCTCACATGTTTCAGATGATGAATAGTGCTCGCATCAACGTCGGAGTGGGCGGAATCGGAATTGCGGCCACTGCATACCAGAATGCCCTCGCATATGCAAAAGAGCGCATCCAGGGCCCCGATGTAGGCCGCAGGAAATCAGGGGAGGTCCCGATCATAGACCATCCGGATGTGCGTCGAATGCTCCTCTGGATGAAGGCTACGGTGGAAGGTATGCGATCCATGGCTTACACCGCAGGCTTATGGTTGGACCTGTCCTTTGAGTCGCAGGACGAGGAAGTGCGGCGGCACTGTAATGCGCTCGTCGATTTTATTACACCCATCGTGAAAGCCTACTGCTCCGACATGTGCTTCAGGGTTTGCGAATCCGCCATCCAGTGTCTGGGTGGCTACGGTTTCACGCGGGAGTACCCGCTTGAGCAATACCTGAGGGATGCCAAGATACTCTCGCTGTATGAGGGAACAAACGGGATTCAATCCATGGATCTTATGGGGCGCAAGTTGATCATGGACGGAGGAGCGCCTATCAAGGCATTCCTGAGTGAGCTTCGGGCATTCTGCACCAGGTACGCGGACCACGCCCTGCTCGGAGAACACGTCCGTTCTCTGGTGGAAGCTGCTGTAGGGTTGCAAGAGATGGCAAGCATAATGCGGAAAACTCTGGAAACCGATCCCCTGCAGTGGGCCTCTAAAACGTACCCTGCTCTTATGTGCTTTGCTGAAGCGACTATGGTATGGCGCCTTCTTGACATGGCGGCAATCGCACAGAGAAAGATCGACGAAGGTGAACCAAGCGATTTCTATACCGGCAAAGTCGTGCAAGCCACGTACTTCGCGGATGTCACATTACCTGCTCTGCGGGCGCGTTTAGAGGCATGCCGCAAGCCCTCCCGAGAAGTAGTTGAGATGCCAGAGGGCGCTTTCTGAGCGGGTCAATGTGATAGGCCTGCCGACTCCGTCCGATAACCCTTTTTAGCAACCAAGGAGGGTGTCATGGAGAAAATCTGGTTGAAGTCTTACGCAAAAGGCGTACCAGCCGAGGTGTCGTTCGAGAAGATCACCCTTGCTGAGGCTCTTGCGAGGAGCGCCGCTCGATTTCCTGACAATCCAGCGCTCTTGTTCCAGGGCACCACGGTGACCTTCAAACAGTTAGACGAAATGGTCTCTCGATTCGCGGCCGCGCTTACGGCCCTTGGCGTCAAACCCGGTGACCGGGTGGCTACTCTACTTCCCAACCTTGTCCAAATGGTGGTGGCAGTTTACGGAGCATTCAGGGCCGGCGCCGTGGTTGTCGCGAACAATCCGCTTTATACAGATCGGGAGTTGGAACATCAACTCAATGACTCCGGCTCGAAGTTTCTGGTCTCCCTAGATGTCCTGACGCCTCGAATGATCAATTTGAGGAAGAAAACGGGAGTCACCAAAATCATTTCGTGCCACATTCGGGACTATCTGCCTTTCCCGCTGAAACAGCTTTTCCCCCTGGTGAAGAAGGGGATGCACCTAAAGACCCCTGCTGAAGCCGAGGTGTTCGAGTTCACAGACCTCCTGAAACAACACGGCCCAACGACTAAGCCTTACCAAAGCCAGTGGGATGACACGGCATGCCTTCTCTATACAGGCGGAACCACAGGCGTTTCTAAGGGAGTTCAACTAACTCACGGAAACTTGTCATCCAACGTTCAGCAGACCAACGCATGGTTCCCGCATTTCAAGCCGGGAGAGGAAACCGTGGTCGGGTGCCTGCCGTTCTTTCATTCATTCGGCATGACCACGGCCATGAACACTGCCGTATTCTATGGATACGGGAACATTCTGATTCCCAAGCCCGAACCCAAACCGATTCTGGAATCTATCGCGAAGCACAAGGCTACCTACATATCCGCGGTACCTACCCTTTACAACGGGATGATCAATTTTCCGGAGCTTAAGAAGTACGATCTGAAATCCCTCCGAGGCTGCTTTTCCGGCGGAGCGGCCCTCCCCATGGAGACTATCAAAGGATTTGAGAGGTTGACTGGAGAACAGATTTGCGAGGGCTACGGCCTTACAGAGACTTCACCGGTGACGCATGTGAATCCCTATGGAGCCAAAACCAAACCGGGGACCATCGGTCTGCCCATCTGCAACACAGACGCGAAGCTCGTGGACGTGGACGACTACAAAAAGGAGATTACGGAGCCTAACACTCCCGGAGAGCTTTGCGTAAAGGGCCCTCAGGTTACGAGGGGCTACATCAATAGGCCGGACGAAACGGCAGCCACTCTCAAAGACGGCTGGCTCTTGACCGGAGACATAGCTACCTGTGACGAAGAAGGTTATTTCACCATCGTGGACCGTAAGAAAGATATGATCATAGCAGGTGGCTTCAACGTCTATCCACGAGATGTGGACGAAGTCTTGTTTTCGCACCCGAAGGTCCTCGAGGCCTGTGTCATAGGCGTGCCGGATGCATACTCCGGCGAAAGGATCAAGGCTTTTGTTGTCCTGAAGCAGGGAATGAAGGCCACCCCCGAAGAAATCATCGCGTACTGCAAAGAGAACCTTGTAAAGTATAAGGTCCCAAAGTACGTTGAATTCGTCGACGACCTTCCCAAAAGCGCAATAGGAAAAATCCTTCGTAAGGAAATCAGACGCATGGAGTTGGTCAAGGCTGAGAAGAGCGGCGAGAGGTAAGATCAGCGCCATGAGAGTATCTCTTGGGACGGTGCTTCCTGTCCCGTCTTTCTCGAATTCTTGACAACCGGAATCTTCAACAAACAATTTCTCGAAAAGGAGAGCGTCATGCAGAGGTCGAGCGTCTTGGGGATTATTTTCCTGGCCGTCACACTGTGTTTTGCCTTCGGTTGTGGTGTCGAGAAAACCGATGCCATAAAGATCGGGGTCGTCGGTCCAATGCAATTCACTCAGGGAGAAGGACACTGGAACGGGGCCACGATGGCTGCCGAAGAAATCAATAAAGCCGGCGGCATCTCCGTAAATGGCGTCAAGCGCCCCCTCGAGGTCATAAAGGTGGACTCGAATGAGTTCCTGAGTATCCCGGACGCTACCAATGCCGTGGAACTGGCTATCAGCAAGCATAAAGTGGACTTCTTGGTTGGGGGCTTTCGCACCGAGGCTGTGCTGGTGATGCAGGACATCGCCATGGACAACAAGAAGATTTTTATGGGGTGCGGTGCTGCTCATCCTGAGCTTTGCGAACGGGTCACGAAGAATTACGACCGGTACAAGTATTGGTTCCGCGTGACGCCCATTAATTCCAAATTTCTGGTCAAGGTGGATTTCATTCTGCTTAATATGGTGGCCCAAGCTATGAAGAAGGAATTGGACATCCCCAAGGTTAAGGTGGCCATCGTTGCTGAAAAGGCGGCCTGGGCAGACCCGATGGTGAAGATTGCCGAAGAGACTCTTCCCAAAATGGACATGGAAATCGTTGGAGTTTGGAGGCCTTCACCCACGGCTACGGATACCAACGCAGAACTCTCTGCAATCCAACGTGCCGGAGCCCATATCATTTTCACCACCTTCTCGTCCTCAGTGGGCATTCCTCTTGCCAAGCAAGCTGGGGAGCTCAAAATACCCGCAGCAGTGGCCGGAATTAACGTTGAGGCCCAAAAAGATGGCTTTTGGGATGCAACGGGCGGAAATGGGGACTTTGGTCTCACAGTAAACACGTATGCACGCGTGGCGATCACCGATAAGACTATCCCATTTTACGACGAGTACAAGAAGAGATTTAAGGAGGCCCCCAATTACACCGCTGCTACGCACGACGCCATTTACATCCTTAAGCACGCAATTGAGACAGCCGGGACCCTGGAAGCAGACAAGCTGGTGCCGGTATTGGAGAAAACCGATCTCAAGGAAAGTTCAGCCAGGATAGCCTTTTCCAAGGATCACGACGTCATGTTTGGTGCCGGTTACGCCACCTCACTGGGGACGCAATGGCAGAGTGGAAAGAACGTGTGCGTGTGGCCCAACGGCTGGGAAGGCGTCACATACGAGGGCACGGTGCCGTACAAGCTGCCTCCGGTGTTGGTGGAACAATTCAAAAAGAAGTGACGTTGGCTTGTGTCAGGATTGAGTGAGGATTCTTGACTGCGAAATTGGGATGTCCCCTGAGTGGCGATCCTCTAGCTGAGATCCGCACAAATGAGCGAGCTTTGATTCCATTCGCGGAGTCGATATATGGCCCAAGATTTCATCATCAATGGACTGATCAACGGCAGTATATATGCGCTGTTGGCAATAGGGTTTTCACTGATCTTCGGAGTGGCTCGTATCGTAAACATAGCGCACACTGCACTGTATATGACCGCGGCCTATCTCATCTACTTGGGCCTGGTGCGCTTCGGATTACCCTCTCTTTTGGTCATTCCGACCTCGATCCTGCTCACAACTATATTGGGACTGATCTCGTATCAACTATTCATCAAACCCATACGCGAGCATGAAGCCGCGGTGTTGATAGCCACCATAGCGCTGGCGATGGCTATACAGGAGGTTTTCCTGCTTTACTTTAAGGGTCACTATCTTAACGCGCCGCCGTTGGCAACCGGGTATCTGGTCATCGGCGGCGCGAAGGTGGCACTGCAGCGCGTGTTGGCTTTGGGGGTGGCTGTCTTGGCGTTGATTGGTACCTGGTTCCTCCTATTGCGAACCAAGGTTGGCCTCGGGATAAGATGCACCGCTCAGGACAGGGAAGTGGCTAACCTGATGGGCATAAACGTTAACAGAGAGATTATGGTGGCAATAGGCATTTCCGTCGGTATGGCGGCGGTAGCCGGTGTCGTTGTCGCGCCGCTTCGTACAATTTACCCACTCATGTGGATGCCCCCTCTGATCATGATGCTGGCCATCGTGGTTCTCGGCGGGCTGGGCAGCATCAAAGGGAGTTTCATTGCGAGCTACATCCTCGGGTTTACCGAGGCATTGGTGGTCTTCGCTGGTCCCAAGGTTGCATTTCTCCAGGAACCGGTGGCCCTCTCCATTATGATTGTGGCGTTATTAATCCGGCCGGAAGGCTTATTCGGAGTGGCTTTCGAGGAAGAGAGATAGAATGCGAATCATCTGGTTCTATGTCAGGAAAGCATTTACTCTATTCAAGAGTGAAGTGTTGGTGCTTCCAAGTCGAGTGGCCGTCCTGGTATTTGTAGTGGCGCTCTTGCTCATTCCCCTTGTCACCCAGGACCCATATCTGCTCAGGATTCTCATCTTCACGAGTATTTTTGCCATATTTGCCGCCAGCTGGGACCTGCTTTCCGGCTTCACAGGCCAAATCAATTTTGGACATGCTCTGTTCTTCGGAGTAGCCGCGTACACGAGCGGTCTAATAAATGTGCACGCGAAGGCGCCTTACCTTCTGAGTATTCCTCTGGGGGCATTTGCAGGAGTCTTGACTGGTTTAATCGTTGGAATCCCATGTCTCAGGTTGAGGGGCACTTATCTCGCGCTGACCACCTTGGCCTTCCCCATAATTCTTCTAGGTCTGGTATTCGCCATACCGGATGTGACTGGAGGAGAGCTTGGAATCACGGGCCTCCAGAGCCTATCTGACTCGCGAATTGAGGTTTATTATATCACAGCGGTAACGATGTTCGTGTCAACGTTCGTCATGTGGAAGATCACCGATTCCAATACCGGAATCATATTGCATGCGATTCGTGAAGACGAACTCGCAGTCAGGGCAGCCGGGATCAACACCACCCGATACAAGCTTTTGGCCTTCTGCATGAGCGGCTTTTTCGCGGGCATCTCCGGCGGGTTGTATGCTCACACTATGCGGACTGTCGGCCCGTCCACCTTGGAGGTGTCCATGTCCTTCCAGGTGATTATCTGGTCCGTCTTCGGCGGTATTGTTTCCATATACGGCCCTGTGGCTGGCGTGTTCATCCTGTTTCCGCTCGCGGAATACCTTAGAGCAGTGGCCGAGTATCGCATGCTGATCTTCGCCGTTCTGGTTCTGCTGACACTCATTTTCATGCCCGAAGGGCTCATACCTTGGATCCGAGACAGGATCGAAAAGGAATGCCCAAGGTGCAAGGTGAGAAGTATTGCAACCCGCAAGACCTGCCGAGTCTGCACAGCTTCTCTGCATTAACGGACACCTGTCCATACCAAGATTATCTTTCGGAGTGAAATCGATGGATGCCAAAGAGACCTACTTATCCAAGCCCTGGTTGCGCTACTATCCGAAGGGTGTTCCGGCCGAGATTGATATCCCCGGACAATCCATCCCTGAGCTATTCGATCAGGTGACGGAAGAATACTCCAGGAATGATGCCCTTATCTTCTACGGCAAGAAGATCACCTATGGGGAGTTACGGCAGCTTGTGGATCGATTTGCCACAGCTCTGGCGGACTTGGGTGTAGCAAAAGGGGACTGTGTGGCGCTCCATCTTCTGAACTGCCCTCAGTACGTGATCGCCTACTTCGGGGCGCTCAAGGCCGGAGCGGTGGTAACCCCGATAAGTCCCGTGTACACGAGCAATGAAGTCAAACACCAGTTGACTGACAGCGGCGCGAAAACCGTGGTTTGTCAGGACATTCTCTATGATAACGTGGAAAAAAGCGGCGTCAAATTGAACAATGTGATCCTGACCAACATTAGCGAATATCTACCCTGGTTAAAGAGAGCCCTGGGGAACAGTGCCCTCGGCAAGGCCTACCGGGAAAGGCAGGCCGTGGATCCCAAGGTATTGAAGGGGAAAGGGATCCTTCAGTTCCAGGACCTTATCAAGAAATACCCTGCCCAGCCCCCCAAGGTTCATATTCAACCCGATCAGGACGTGGCGGCGCTCCCATATACTGGCGGAACCACAGGACTTCCTAAAGCAGCAATCCTGACGCACAGGAATCTCGTAGCATGTCAGGCTGAGGCCATGGCATTCTGGCAGGATGTTTTGACGACCGGCGAGGATGTAATCATCGCCTTTCTACCTTTTTTTCATATTTATGGACAAGTCGTTATTATGCTGTCTTCACTCGTCCGAGGTGCGACCCTTGTCTTACTCACTACGCCTGATTTGGACGACATACTTCAGGCAACTGAAATGTACAAGGCATCGGTCTTCTTCTCTGTGCCTACCATGTTCGAGTATCTCAAGGAATACGAAAAAACTGACCGTGTGGATTGGAAAAAGATCAAAATGATCGGCTGTGGGGCGGACACACTTCATGAATCGACGATGAAGGATTGGGAACGTAGGACTGGTAGCAAGATCACGGAAGGATACGGCATGACCGAAACCACCGCTCTCAGTCACGGGAATCCGCTCGACAGAGTCAAAGCGGGCTCTTTTGGCGTTCCCATTCCAAACGTTGCCGCGGCAATCATCGATCACAGTGGTCTAGATTTCATGCCTGTCGGTGAGGTTGGCGAGCTCATTGTAAACGGACCGAACATCATGCAAGGGTATTGGAACCGACCCGAAGAGACGGCAGATTCATTGATCGAGATCGACGGCAAGAAATGGCTGAGGACGGGAGACTTAGCCAGCATGGATGACGAGGGCTACTTTCATTTCTTTGATAGGAAACGCGACCTGATCAAGCACAAGGGTTATGCCGTCTTTGCCAGGCACGTAGAAGAGGTTCTCTTCAATCACCCACAAATCAAGGCTGCTGGCGTGGTAGGGGTGCCGGATCCGAAAGTGGGTGCAATAATAAAGGCATATGTTGTGCTGCAAGCCGAGGCCAGGGGCAAAGTTTCAGAGGAGGACATCATCGCATATTGCCGGGATAATCTGGCCCATTACAAGGTCCCGAAAATCATCGAATTTAGAGGCGAGTTGCCCAAGACGGATGTGGGAAAGGTATCCCGCCGCGAACTACGAGAAGAGGCTGAGGAGAGCTGATATGGCGGAGTCCTTGCTTGAAATCAGGAATCTCGGCAAGCGCTTCGGCGGGCTCCGGGCGACCAACGACATCAGCTTCGCCATAGGCCGCCACGAAATAGTTGGTCTGATCGGCCCCAACGGCGCTGGAAAGACCACGTTGATCCGGCTGATAATGGGGATTCTTAGGCCCGATTCAGGGAGCATCCGTTTCAGTGGTACGGATATCAGCGGTCGTAAGACCTGGGACATAGTAAACATGGGGATTGCCGCCACGTTTCAAAACATGCGACCTTTTCGCAAATTGCCCATCATCGCTAATGTGATGGTTGCATGCCTGTGCCCGCGTGCCATGAAGAGAGGGGAGTGGGTGAAGCGTGTCGAAGCTAAGGCCATGGATGCCCTGGAATTTGCCGGTATCTCTGACATGGCGCTCGAAAAGGCTTCCACATTATCTCAGGGAGATTTGAAGCGCCTGGAAGTCGCACGAGCTATTGCCACCGAGCCAGAATTGCTCCTCCTGGATGAGCCGTTCGGCGGTCTAAGCCCGGCTGAAACGGAGTTAATGGCCAAATCCATCAAGAGGTTGCACAAAGGCGGGCGGTTCGGACGGCTCCACAGTGAAGGACCGGCCATGATCATCGTCGAGCACAAGCTGCAGCAATTGATGAAGATTGTGGACCGTATCCTGGTGCTCAACTTCGGGACCCTGCTTGCCGACGGAAAGCCGGACGAAGTGGTGCAAAGACCGGAAGTCATCGAGGCCTATTTCGGCGAAGGAGGCATCTGAGTTGCTCCTGACTGTATCTAATTTGACTGTCGTTTACGACAGAGCGATGATCATCAACGACCTCTCAATCAGGGTGAGTCAGGGAGAACTGGTTAGCTTGGTGGGCCCCAACGGCGCGGGCAAGTCCACACTGCTCCGCGCCATGACCGGACTGGTGGCCTGGGAGAAAGAAGCGCTCCGCAAGACCACAGGCGGAGACATAACCCTGAAAGGTGAGGTTGTTTTCGATGGGGAGCGGATAGACAACATGCCGGCTCACGAGATCGTGAAGAAGGGTCTCATTCATTGCCCTGAAAGGAGAAGACCCTTCAGGGAAATGACCGTGCTGGAGAATCTCCTGGCCGGCGCCTATCTCGTAAAGAAAAAGGCCGAGGTCCACAATAATCTGGAGAAGGTCTATCAATTGTTTCCCGTTCTACATTCCCGCTCTAAACAAGTTTCCGGGACCTTGTCCGGCGGCGAACAGCAGATGCTGGCCATCGGCCGAGCTCTGATGTTTCACCCCAAGCTCCTTTGTATAGATGAACCGTCAACCGGGTTAGCGCCGATAATGCGATCGGAGGTCTTCAAAAAGATTGAAGATATCCGTGACCTGGGGATCACTGTGCTCCTGGTCGAGCAAGAGGTGAGCACGGTCTTCAAGATGGCTTCCCGAAATTACGTGTTGTCGTCCGGAAAGATCATAGCTGAAGGACCGGGTGCGGACTTGCTCCAGGATGAAGTCATACGGAAGACGTACCTGGGGCTTTGACTCAAGATCGTTCGGCGGAATGGAAATCAAATATTTATGAGGTCTTACAACCACATTTAGGGACCTCAATGAAAAGACGGACCTGGATGCACGAACGCTCATCACCGGCATAGGCACCGCTTTTCTTTGTCGGGCCACATTGGCCCGATCTTGGGCCACTTTGGCCCAAGGTAACAACCTTGCACAGCACCTACCTGAATAATCATCGGGTCACTATGACCCGTTTCCGTTGATCCTATCACGGTCGGTTCATCCCTCTTTCGGGGGTCTGCAAAACGGCTAACCAATTGGTGTTACAATATAAGATTGGCGCACTGGGGCCTTGGGAGGACCTGGCACGATTTGTGCTGCTGGCCCTGACAAGATCCGCGGGTTTGGGAGCCACAGTACGAATCCTGCCATTCGTTCATGAGCAAATGCCGTTACCTGAGGAGGTATCATGAAAAAGACGAGAAACCTGGTTTTCGTGATTATCGCGGCCACTCTGTCGTTGCTACCGGCCTTGACGGTTGCGGCGGAGGATGAGCTAACAATCGCAACAGTGTTGCCTTTGAGCGGACAGTTCGGCCCTGCCGGCTTGCTGGGGGCTGATGCGGGAAGGGACGCCGTGGCAATCATTAACGAGGAGGGTGGAATCAACGGAAAGAAGCTGAGGTATGTGGTTGAGGACGGCCAGTATAAGATTGACGTGGCCATGGCCGCGTACCATAAGATCATGGCCAACGAGAATCCCATGGTCTTTTTCGCTGAAAGTACGGAACAGGCCAAAGCGATTGCTCCAGAGGTGAAGAGCCAGTACAAGATGCTCTGCGGCTGTGCTGGCTTTTCGAGCCTTCTGGCGGACACTGCAATGAATCCTTATTCGTACGTAAACGGTCCGACTTACGGTGACCAGTTCGGAATACTGCTCAAGTACATTGCCAAAGA
>JBKQMK010000061.1:0-9597 GCA_052146735.1 Desulfomonilaceae bacterium
AACTTCGGGATCAGGGAACGGACGACTTCTTCGGACACGACCGACTCTACTGAAAACCACTCGGATCTATAAAGCCCGGACACGGTAGGAGCGTTCAAGGATGGAAGCAGGCCGACAACTACGTCCAAATGTGCCTTTGGAACATTCATCTTGAGGCCGACCATTTTTCGAGCTTCGAGAGCGGCTTGCAGCAAGAGGTGAATCTGCTCGACCTTCTCTCTTTTGAAGGGGTCTTCAAACGCTCTTCGGTTCGCGATGAGCTGGGTGTTGGTGGTAAGGAGGTTATGAATGATACGAAGTCCGTTCGCCCTCAACGTGCTACCCGTCTCCGTTACATCCACTATAGCGTCCACAACCCCTTCATTGACCTTGGCCTCGGTGCTGCCCCAGGAGAACTCGACTTCCACCTCTATATTGCGCTCCCGGAAAAATTTTCGCGTGAATCCCACCAACTCAGTCGCTATGCGTTTTCCGTCAAGATCCTCGGGCACGTGGTAATCGGATTCCGCGTCAACCGCAAGCACCCATCGCGCCGGATTCTGAGACACTTTCGAGTAAACCAGATCGTCGATGACCTTTACGTCGGATTCGTTCTCAAGTATCCAGTCTTTTCCCGTCAGGCCGGCGTCAAAAGTACCCGCTTCCACATAACGAGATATTTCCTGGGCCCTCAAACGGGCCATGACGATTTCATCGTCGTCAACAGTGGGAAAATAGCTCCGCGGAGAAACATTGATGTTCCATCCCGCCCTGCGAAACAGGTCTATTGTGGCCTGTTCCAGGCTTCCCTTCGGAATTACCAGCTTGAGCGCTTCTTTACTCATTTATCTCCCCAATTTCTCCTTCCGATGTAAGGCGGCGAAAAAAACAGCTCCATTTTCGCGTGTGGCATGCTCCCTGTCCGAGCTGTTCTACCAACAGCAGGATAGTATCCTGATCGCAGTCCACGAGAACGTCCTTTACGATCTGTACGTCTCCGGACGTGGCCCCTTTGCGCCACAGTTCCTTCCGGGAGCGGCTCCAGTAGCAGGCCCTACCTTCTTTCAGGGTCGTCTCCAGGGCTTCTTTGTTCATGTAGGCCATCATTAGGACTTTCCCGGTGCGAACATCCTGAGCTATGGCAGGTACAAGTCCGTTCCCTTTTTCAAAATCAACCACCGGTTGATCGGTCGCGGTTAGCGGATTCATCCGGACCCCTCCTCACCCTCGGTCATGAACTCCTGTTCCATCGCACGTAGAATGCCCATCACGATACCTGCAGCAACTTGGGCGACCTGAGGATCCGTGCTCCCGTTCAAAACGCCACTGAGGAGGTCGTTCAGAATGCGTATCGCGTCTCCCGGCTTGTGAATCAACACTTCACCCGTGGTTTGAAAAACCGGAGAAGGGCGGTCCGGTTTCGGGGCGATTGCTTGATTGCCGCCGCGACTTATCTCTTTCCCCTGTCTTTCCTGAAGGATCTGTTCGAAGATTTTTATCGCTTCAGCAGTGTAATCGTCTCTCTCCTCTTGAAGTATTCTGACTATCTCGTCCGTCGAATTGGCTTCCAATAAAGCTCTATCCACCTTGAAATCCGCCATTTGAGCCTCCGGGTCAATCGAATTGTCACGAACGAACCATGCATTCAGTCTCGCGGGGCAGAGGTTGCAATTGCGAGGGCCGCGAAGCAATCTCGGTAGTCCTGTCTCTGGAGATTGCTTTCCCGCGGAACGCGAGATTTCACTCCCCCCCAATAACAGGGAAGCGATATACCCCCGCTCGATACCTTCACTTTATGAAGATGTCCACTATGCGGACCGTCTGGTCATCGCGCTCATAATCCATTTCATCAATCCACTTCCAGACTTGGTTCCACGAGCAACCTGAAAGTATGACTAGAATCAGAGCTATTAGCAACCATTTTTTCATCTTATCCCTCGCGCGGGTGGAACGCGATCCGTTTGGAAGACGTTCAAAAACTGATGATACCTCGCTCGAACAAAGGAGGCAAGTCTGGCCGATATCGAAAGTTATTTCGAGATATATTAGACATCACGTGGTAATAATAAGCAATTTTATTGATTTATTCAACCTATTATGATAGTATCGCGATGTGAATCGGTTCCCATGAAGGCCTGAACAGCACAAATGTCATGGGGAAGAACACCAACCTGAATGTTTGGCAGCGCGGCAGATAGCGGCGGACATTCGGATCACGGAGGATAACATGAAGAGATTCCTGATCTCGGCCGTAGCAATGGTTCTGGTGGTAGGAATGGGTTGTTGGTCTTTCGCTTACGAGACGGACTTCGATGATCTCCGCGACTTCGACAGGTCGCTCCCCGCGTGGAAACTAGGTCGCGGTTTCGTCAATATGATTTCAGGGCCTCACGAGCTTGCTGCGCACGTTGCCAACGCAACGATAAATGGAGCTTATAACGGCGCATACGAAAGTGGCTGGTGGGGGCATATAGCGGGATCCCTTAATGGTATGATTGCCGGTACCGTCACAGGCGTTGTCGCCGCGGTGAGAAGAACCACGACGGGGTTTGTTGAGGTAGGCACATTCTGGAAGCCGGAGTACGGCCCCACACTGGATCCGGAATACGGAACTCGATGCCGAGCATTCGGGGATCAGGATTACTTTGATCCCGATCCATTCTGGTATACAGGGCCGCCGCGCTGATTTCGGAATATGGCATCAAATTAATTCTGCGCAGGCTTGTGCGGGTGATGAAAAATCAGCGGGCCGAACGTTCAAATTAGGCTTTCCAAATACTGTTGCGCGCTGTACGCGGCCGTGGCCCCATCCCCGACCGCGGTTGAGATTTGACGGAGTGTTTTGGCTCGTATATCTCCCGCCGCGAAGACACCGGGCCTTGAACAGGCCATTCTGTGGTCCGTAATGACGAACCCTCTTTCGTCGGTATCAATAAGGTCGCGGAAGCCGTCTGTGCTAGGGGTCAGGCCCACGTAAAAAAAAACGCCGCCCACGGGCAGCACCTCGTCGGAACCGTCGATCACCGAGTGAATGCGCAACCCTTGGACCTCACCCTTGCCTAGAATCTCCACAGGAACTGTATTCCAGTGGATCACGACTTTAGGGTCGGCAAAAGCCTTTTCCTGAATTTCTTTCACGGCTCGAAGTTTGTCACGCCTGTGGATCAGATGTACCTTCGACGCAAACCTGGATAGATAGCACGCTTCCTCTACGGCAGAGTCGCCGCCTCCCACTACGGCGATTTCCAAATCCCTGAAGAAAGGACCGTCGCATACCGCGCAGTAACTCACTCCCCTTCCGGCTAGCTTCAATTCTCCTGGAATGCCCAATTTCACCGGGGACGCGCCTGTGGCCAAAATCAATGCTCTACCTAGAAAACCGTTGCTCCCTTCGGCACTTATGGAAAAGCCTTCATCTGTAGGCGTGACCAGTCTCACATCGGCCTGGACGATCTCCACTCCGAACTTCCTCGCCTGGGCCTCCATCTTCTGGGCCAGTTCAACTCCCAAAATCGGCTCGCTGAAACCGGGGTAGTTATCCACCGTTTCAGTCGCGGTCAACTGACCTCCCGGCAGACCTTTTTCAATCACAACTACCGGCACGCGTGCTCTCGACGCGTACAAACCTGCCGTAAGGCCCGCGGGTCCACCTCCGAGAATGACAAGATCTGACTTCATGCTAAGAGACCTTGTCGAGCAGCTCCTTTATGCGGCTTTTGGGAACTGCGCCCACGATCTGGTCAACTATTTGGCCGTCCTTGAACAGCATTAGTGTCGGAATGCCTCTGACTCCGTACTTGCTTGCAACCTGCTTGTTGTTGTCAACATCCAGCTTGGCAACCTTGATTTTCCCTTTGTATTCGCCGGCGAGCTCTTCCACAATCGGCCCCACGGTTCGGCACGGGCCGCACCAGGCAGCCCAGAAGTCTACCAATGCAGGTATTTCCGATTGCAGAATCTGCTGGTCAAAGTCTCCGTCGGTCACGTGGTAAAGATTCTCATTTTCAGACATTATGGACTCCTCTCCAAGTTTAAATTGCTTTTCCGCAATGCTCTCTCAGGAACATCTTCAGTTTGGCCCGTACATCTTCAGGGATGTCCTCCGATACACCTTTGCCGCAAAGTTGTACGGTAGTCCTCAGTGACTGAAGGACAAGTGAGCATGGTTCACATAGCGCCAAGTGCTCCTCGAGGCCCCTGCACTCTTCCTCACCTATTTCGCCGTCCAGGTAATCCGACAAGTAATCGCAGTAGTCAGCACAAGTCTTCATTTGCTACCTTGAAGCCCTTCGCGTGCCGGAAGGGACCTCTCTCTCCACATAATAGGAATTTAAGGCCGAGCGGACCGAATTCCGTGCCCGGTGAAGTCGCGATTTGACTGCCGCCAGCGAAGAATCCATTATCTTAGAAACTTCTTTAAGCGAAAAACCCTCGACGTCTCTGAGAACGATCACCGAACGATATAACACGGGAAGATCGTCGATGGCCTCTTCAATTTTCTTGCGACCCTCCTGTGAAAGAAGGAGGTCCAAAGGGGTGTTAACAAACTGAGGAGAAGTCTGCAGAGTGTCTCCGTCAGAAGGATTTTTATACTGATCGTCATATTCGACGACCTCCGGCCGATGATTCCTCAGAAACATCAACGCGTTATTCGTCGCGATCCTGAACAGCCAGGTTGAAAAAGAAGAACTTCCGCTAAAGCCTTTTAATCCCTTGTACGCGTTCAGGAAAGTCTCTTGCAATAAATCCTGCGCTTGCTGGTTATCCTTAACAATTTTTCTCAAATGGCGATAAATTCGTCCCTCATATTTCTCCACCAGACGCTCGAAAGCATCATAATCTCCGGCGAGGACCTCTGCTATGGTTTGTCGGTCGTCGTCCATGTGCTTCTCGTGTCTGCGATGCGTACTTGCAAGCAAAAGATTCGTAAAATCCACACCTATACACTATAACCATAGTATCTACCTCTTCGCTGTGTCAAGAGCAAAGCCGCCTGGTCGCACCGCACGGTAGTCGCAGCGGTCGAAATCAACAGTTTCGGGATAGTGAAAAAATGCATTCGTTGCCTCGGAAAAATCGGTTGCGTCATTGGCTCGCCCCTTATAGTATCAGGACAGCAAGGAGACCGTATGGAAGACCTCATAGAACAAGTTGCACAGGGCCTGGCGAGCGCCAAGAACCCGGTAGCGCTGACCGGAGCAGGAATCAGCACTGAATCCGGCATCCCGGACTTTCGAAGCCCGGGAGGACTCTGGACCCGCGTCGATCCGGGTGAATTTTCCATAGACCGCTTTCTTCAAAATCCCTCACGATTCTGGCGACTTCACTTACAGCTTAAGGCATCCGGTGATTTCGACCTGGCCTCGGCAGAACCCAATGCGGCGCACTTCGCTCTGTCGCGCATGGAACAAATGGGCATTCTAAAGTGCATTATCACTCAAAACGTGGATAACCTACATCAGAGAGCGGGCTCGGTCGAGGTGGTCGAATTTCACGGGAACCTGCTCCGCGCTGTGTGCCTGAAGTGCCGCACTCTGGAGCCCATCGGAGAAGTTGAAGCCCGACTGGCTGGGGGTGATGAAGAAGCTCCCAGATGCCAGAAATGCGGCGGACTGCTCAAGCCTGATGCGGTTTTCTTCGGTGAGGCTATTCCTTCCAAGGCTCTCATGATTTCTCAAGTCCAGTCGCAAAAGTGCGATCTGCTACTCGTGATAGGGACCTCGCTTCAAGTCTTCCCAGCCGCTCAGATTCCGATATCTGTCAAACTCAAGTATCCTCCGGCCACGGTCGTAGAGGTTAACCGGGAGCCGTCTGCGATTTACGAGCAGGTCAGCGACGTTTTGCTGATTGGCAGCGCAGGCGAGATTCTTACTAGGCTCATGGAAGTGCTGGAGCGTAAGGTGATGGCAGGCGCATGTTAGTGAAGGTTGTAAAAGCTTGGAAGCACTATGCTCGAACTTTCTGTTATTTCGATAGGTAGGCGCACGGCATGTCATGCCCCTACAAGTTTTCATCCCTGGTAGGGGTTCGTAGTCTACGTGATAAATTTGTTGGTCTTTGGTACGGACGAACCAAGTAGGCTTCTAAAATAGGACGGACGTTTCGACAAAGAATCCCGTACGATTTATATCAATAGTGTCCCGCTCTCGTTGGGATTTAACGTGCCAAAACCGGTACCCTGCGTTGATTGTCCACGTCCACAAACTGTTTATCGGGATATCCACGGCACCGCCGACTTCCCAATCCCAGGTCTCAAGGTTGTTGTAATTCCACCAGTTTACCCTGCTGCACACATTTGGACGTAGAGAAATGCCCTCTATTATGGGGTAGAAGCTTCCATGTAGACCGAGCGTTGGAATCGTGCGGGTTTGGTTTTCATAATAATCGAAAAAAGAATTTGCAACCGTAACATCTTTGACTCTCGTCTCTGTATTTAAGACGTCAAGGTCGAAATTTGCTCCGAAGAGGATCTGCGGAGTCATGTAGAAATCTATATCGTAACCCGTCTGAAAATAACGTATTTTTTGGTAAGAATCGTTGTGGGCGCTATAGAGGCTCGACGGCTCCACGCGGAATCGCAAGACGTGTATGTTATCTAATCTGAAGTTGGCGAAGAATTCCCAAACAAGCTTATTGCTATCAATTCCGACATTGTCGATGATGTCTAATTTGGTTTTGTCGCCTTGAATGAGGTCTCCCTGAAGCACTGAGAACCAAGCCCTGGAACCGGCGTTTAGCCTCAAGAAGGCCGGCACGTCCCATGCGTGGACGTTTCCCAGGAGGAGAAAGCACAGAACTGTGAGCCAAGCTATGACGAAAAATTTTTTCATTATCGTACGGCTGCCGCGCCGCGCAAGCTATAAATTACTTTAAAAAAACGATGCAACTAATATCTTTTAATGGATAATTTGTCAAGAAGAACTAGGAGCCGTAGTGACCACGCAGTTACGCGGGGATCGCTGGCCACTTGACACTTACAGCAATGACATTGTAGATCCACCCCGACAATTTACTGTCCCATTCCCCGAATGGTACAGTAAGGTGGGACAACCGGAAAACTCTATGAATGGCGTAAAGCTTTCAGAAATCGATCTTGCCGTCTCCGGATACCTCGATCATCTGATCGTGGACAGGGGACTCGCTCGTTTAACTGTGGAATCGTACGGCTCGGACATGAAAGATTTTTCCAGGTTCCTGGCGAGCAGGGGCGCACAAAACGCGGGGGGGATCAACCGTGAAGATCTCCTGATGTATCTCGCGATGCTTGATCGCCGGGGATTCAGTGCCAGCACAAGGGCGCGTAAAGTTTCGTGCATGAAGTCCTTCTTCCGATTCCTCATGGAAACAGGACAAATCGGGGAGAATCCCTCCGACCTGATCGATGCGCCGCACCTGCCTAAACGAATTCCGCAATACCTGGAGCCTGAAGAGGTCGAATGTCTGCTCGTCGCTACTGATCCGGCAACACTGGAAGGCAAGCGGGACGCGACTATGCTGGAACTGCTCTATGCCACCGGCTTGAGAGTCTCCGAGTTGGTAGGACTGGATCTCTACCGCGTGGACTTGGAGATCGGGTGCGTCACTGTAATGGGGAAAGGTTCGAAGGAGCGGGTGGTGCCCATCGGTATCCCGGCTTCTCGGTCGATTATGAGCTACTTGGAAAACGTACGATCCCGCCTCCTGGGAGCCATGCGGAGCGAAGCTCTGTTCGTAACTCGTCGCGGGCGGCCCATGACACGCCAAAGTTTCTGGAAAATCGTAAAAAAGACGGCTACTCGTGCAGGCATCCGCAAGGAGATCTCACCGCACACGCTTCGACACTCCTTTGCCACACATCTCGTTCAGAATGATGCGGATCTGAGGTGGGTCCAAATAATGCTCGGCCATGTGGACATCTCAACTACTGAAATTTATACTCATGTGGCGCGACATCGTCTCAAACAGCTTCACGCCTCCTGCCATCCGAGGGGATAGACAAGTCAGATTATTTATTATTCCCCGTAATGGACCGATCAGCGGGCCAATTAGACCCGCGTGCTCTTGCAATTCGTAGTAGATGCTCAATTTCAAACCATTCTGAGATCCATCCGTAACTATCTAATTGTTTGGTAGCTTTTAAGCATTTTCCGGACCAAGATTGGATGTGTACGGTATTTGCCTATGCATTCGCGAACGCCACGATTGCATGAGATGGTCGGGAACCACAAACGCCGATCAATAGACACCAGAGTCCCATAAAGGATTTATTGAACTGACAATGACTAGGTCTGCTCACTAACGGATGGGGAGCCGGTCACAAAGAAACCCTTCTGCCACATCCGATCTGTGAAGGCTATCCGGGGCGGCGAAGAACTCTGTACACCCTCGCTATGCGCTCTACAGAGCAGTCAAAGGTCTCAAGGGTCGCACTATAAAGTGCCTGGTACCAATGCGCTTTCAACCGAGTGGTACTTCGTTACAGCATTCAGTGACGTTTCGGGCGGACCTCCTTCGCTACGAACGGCACAGCTTGGCTGGACTCCGGAGACCCGTCCGAAACGGCCACTAGCGATCTTCTTTGGTCGATAGCGCACTGGTATCAATCATAATTCCCGTCAACATTCCGTTTAGTGGAGGAGGGATTGGCGATGTTAAAAGCTCGGGAAATGTTTGTATTCCTTGCGACGTTTCTCGGTCTCGTCCTGGCTTCGTCTTGCCTTGCACAGGCCCCGATAAAGATTGGCTTTGTCCACATCTTTTCAGGACCTATGGCAACCTTCGGGCAAGTCGCTCGGCAGGGAGCTCAGCTCGCGGCAAATGAAATAAACGGAGAAGGCGGCGTGGACGGGCGAAAGATCGAAATCATTTTCGCCGACACTGCTGCAAACCCGGATGTCGCGAAGCCCGCGATAGAGAACTTGGTGAAAAAAGAAAATGTGAGCGTCATCATCGGCATTGTTTCCAGCGCTGTGGCCAAGGCCATAACCCCAATGATGAACGATCTCAAGTGCCCCATGATCATAACTGATGCTATGTCTGATGAAGTGACCGGATCATTGTGCAATCCCTGGACGTTCCTGATTATCTGGAACATGGATCAG
The DNA here is from genome assembly GCA_052146735.1 of Desulfomonilaceae bacterium. Classification (GTDB taxonomy): domain Bacteria; phylum Desulfobacterota; class Desulfomonilia; order Desulfomonilales; family Desulfomonilaceae; genus CAWBBA01. The sequence goes on from JBKQMK010000061.1 coordinate 9,060, forward strand.
TGTTACAAGGCCGCAGCTCTTCTCGCCAAGGACCTTGGTCCTAAGAAGTGGACCACGCTGGGCCCGGACTACGGCTTTGGGCAGGACTCATGGAAATATTTCACGAAATACGGGCAAGAAGTCGGAGGGTTGACGTTTGAGCGGGGTACATTCGTCCCGCTCGGAACCAAGGATTGGGCACAAGTCATTGGCGATTTGAAAAAAACGTCATCTGACGACGGGTTGATGATCTCTTTATGGGGAAACGATTTGAAGACTTTTCTTCAGCAAGCACACCGGGACGGTTTCTTGAAAGGGAGGATGGTCTTGTGTCCTGTCGGAGGTGCGGTAGAAATCTTTATGGCCCTGGGGTTTCTCGACTTGCCTCCCGGGATCTGGTTCGGAAGCCCGTACTGGTTCGAGGCATACGACAATTCCTTCAATGACCTGTTTGTCAAAGCTTACGCGAGCTTTTCTCTTTCAGAAATTCCGCCGCCCTACGCTGCGTACAACTCGTACGCCGCGGTGAAAATGTTTAAAACGGCAGTCTGGAAGGCTG
>JBKQMK010000062.1:0-6770 GCA_052146735.1 Desulfomonilaceae bacterium
CTCCTGGCGGATCGAAAGTTCAGCAGGAATGTCCATGCCATCAGGAATATCAGCGTTGTCAATGGATTCAGCCTTTTGGAGCAATTCAGCCACCTCTCCCTCAAGCTGCTTTTCCAGCTTGCAGGCACGGCCGTAACTTAACGCCTTGTGTTTGGATGCATTGGCTTCAACCTTGGTGGATGTTGTGCTGCGTCTTCACTTTTTTCACCAACCGTCCCTCTTGATAGTAGGGCTGCTCGGAATTGAATCGGAACGTGGGCATTCTTGGGCCTCCTTTCATGTTTCGGTCATTTTCTGCGGCTACCTGCTTTCTGGTCGATCCATCTGGCAAAAGTCATTTGAGCCGCTTCCATTGGGACCACAGCAACGACCCGCCAAACGTATGCGTTCGTGGGCGCCTCCTTTCTTTTGATCTCTATCCCTCAATGAAACCCACTAACCCTTAAATATATTCTTATGATTATGAGGGGATATGATGATGCGAGTGTCGCGTGTGGACAGTATTAAAAAAATAGCCACAAAAAAAACTCCCCTCCCCATTTCCAAAAATCGTTCAGAATTGAGTACACGAAGCCTGGACGCGACTGTGTCCACCAGTACAGGCCTTTCCCAAAGCAGGCAAAGATTATAGTTGACCATGTTAACGATGGCGCAGTACACTCAGAAATTCATGCTAAAGCGCTTTTTTCGGACGAGGCGGTGTCTATTCTGATCCATCGGGGCTTTACGGGGACAACGGGGAGGCAATTTGGGTTCTGGGGACCGATCCAATGGTTCGTCATTTGCCCCAAGACCTCAAAGATGGCGGGAGAGTCTCAAAATTTCGGATTAAGATGCTCAGAACCCCCTGCAAGGGGTCGCCAGGTAATAATTCCTGATGAAAGGAGCTAAGAGATGAAAGCGTTCCCTGAGGGTGGACGCAGGTTTCTCATGGCTAAAGCGATGTTACTTGCGGCCGGACTCGTTGCCGCAGTGTTTCTTTCTGTTCTCAACGGGAACCTAGCAGAGGCCGAATCGCCTGGACCGCCAGCCTCGGTCAAAGCAGAAAACGAGGGTTCTGCCAAGGAAGGGGCCAAACCAGGATTTGAAGAATTGAAAGGCCGTTGGCACCGTCCGGACGGCGGCTACATCATCGAAATTAAGAATGTCGATGCCAGCGGCAAAATGGATGTGGCATATTTTAACCCCAAGCCAATCAATGTCTCTAAAGCCGAGGCTACCCGGGAAGGGTCTGCAACCAAAGTGTTCATCGAATTACGTGATGTCGGATACCCCGGCTGCGCCTACACACTGACCTATGATCCTCAGACCGATCAGCTCAGGGGTGTCTATTTTCAGGCTGCGATCCAAAAGAACTTTGAGGTTGTTTTCGTGAGGATCAAATGACGAATGGTGAAGTCGATTGACGAAAAAGATCCGTTCGAGGCACCGGCAGGCAATTTTAGCCAGAACGAGTTAGCCTTCTAACCGGTGTCCTGGCTTGTACCCAAGGTAGGAAAATGTTCGTCAAGAGGGGCAAGCTGACCGGTGTAGGGTTGTTTTTTTCGCAATACCGAGAGGAGGAAATACATGAAGGTAAGGATGGTCCTGTCAGCAATCCTGGCGCTAATTGCGACAGCCATGCTGTCTACAGAGCCCGCCACGGCTCAGGAGCCAAAAGGCGTGCCGCAAAGCGACCCTTGGACGAGTTCAACGAGGACACCGGAGACCGCCCCACAGATCACTGACGTGCCGGGTTCGCCCAGTGCGACGACAACGATCAACGGGGACCAGATTCCGGCACCGCCGCAGAAGTTCGGCGGTAAGATCGGGCGCACTACGGCCGATTCAAAACCCTACTGGCCAGCACGCATCGTGCCCCCGAAGGGAGCGCCGAACGTGCTGCTGATAATGACCGACGACGTCGGCTTCGGGGCTCCGTCCACTTTCGGTGGCGTGATTCCGACGCCTGCGCTTGACCGAATAGCCGCAAACGGCCTGCGCTACACCAACTTTCACTCGACTGCATTGTGCTCACCGACGCGCGCTGCTCTGATCACAGGACGCAACCACCACTCGGCTGGCTACGGCGTCATATCCGAGCAGGCGACCGGCTACCCCGGGTACGATAGTGTCATCACCAGGGACAAGGCGACGATCGGCAAGATCCTGAAGGACAACGGCTACCGCACCTCATGGTTCGGCAAGAACCACAACACGCCATCCTTTCAGGCGTCTGCAATAGGGCCGTTCGATCAGTGGCCGGTCGGCATGGGCTTCGAGTACTTCTACGGCTTCATGGGCGGCGACACAAACCAGTGGCAGCCAGCCAATCTCGCTCGGAACACGACGTACATCTATCCTTTCCAGGGGAACCCAAGCTATAACCTGACTACCGCAATGGCCGACGAGGCGATAGCGTACATGAACCAGGTCAATACCCTGACGCCAGACCAGCCGTTCTTCGTCTATTACGTGCCCGGTGGTACCCACGCTCCGCATCATCCGACGCCGGAATGGATCAAGAAGGCGACAGAGCTGAAACTTTTCGATAAGGGCTGGAATAAGCTGCGCGAGCAAATCTTCGAGAACCAGAAAAAATTGGGTGTGATCCCGAAGGACGCGAAGCTTACGCCGTGGCCCAAGGACCTGCTTAAGGAATGGGACCAGCTCACGGCCGACGAGAAGAAGATGTTTCTCCGCCAGGTCGACGTGTACGCCGCTTATCTCATGTACACCGACCACGAGATTGGCCGGGTGATCCAGGCGGTCGAGGATATGGGTAAGCTCGAGAACACGCTGATCATATACATCAGTGGCGATAACGGTTCGAGCGCTGAGGGCACGTTGATCGGCACGCCGAACGAGGTCGCGATGTTCAATGGTGTCGAGGTACCGGTCGCCGACCAGCTCAAGTACTTTTACGACATCTGGGGATCGGACAAAACTTACAACCACATGGCGGTGGCTTGGTCGTGGGCGTTCGACACTCCATTTTCGTGGACTAAGCAAGTTGCGTCACATTTCGGCGGCACCAAACAGGGCGTGGCGATTTCGTGGCCGCGGGAGATCAAGGACAAGGGCGGCATACGCAACCAGTTCCACCATGTCATCGACATCGCGCCGACCATCCTGGAGGCGGTGCAGGTCAAGCAGCCGAAGGAGGTAGACGGCATCAAGCAGAGCCCGATGGAAGGTTTCAGCTTGATGTACACCTTCGACGAGAAGAACGCGAATGCGCCGTCGACCCACAAAACCCAGTACTTCGAGATGATGGGGGACCATGCGATCTACCACGACGGCTGGATCGCCAGTACCAAGGTTATGCGGGCACCGTGGGACACTAGTGGTGGACTCGGCTTGGATCCGACCAAATACCCTTGGGAGCTGTATGACCTCACGAAAGATTGGACGCAGTCGGAGGATGTGGCGGCGAAATACCCGGACAAGCTCAAGGAGCTGCAGGAACTTTTCTGGGCGGAGGCAACGAAGTACAATGTGCTGCCGCTGGACCCGACGGTGGCAACCCGCCTCGTCACACCGCGCCCGAGCATCACGGCCGGGCGTAACGTATTCACCTGGACCGCACCGCTGACCGGCACCCCCAATGGTGACGCGCCGAGCATCCTTAATGCTTCATATAACTTCAAGGCCGAGATCGAGGTTCCGCAGGGCGGGGCTGAGGGCATGTTGATCACCCAGGGTGGCCGGTTTGGAGGTTACGGCTTCTATCTACTCAAAGGCAAGCCGGTCTTCACGTGGAACCTGGTTGACCTGAAGCGAATCAAATGGCAGGGGCCGGAAGTGCTTGCACCCGGAAAACACACGCTGGAGTTCGACTTCAAATATGAGGGATTGGGTATAGGTACGCTGGCCTTCAATAACATGAGTGGCATCGGCCGTGGGGGAACCGGCGTGTTGAAGGTCGACGGCAAGGTCGTCGCGGAACAGAAGATGGAGCACACCATTCCACTGATCCTTCAGTGGGACGAGAACCTCGACGTCGGCTCCGACACCGGCACTCCGGTGGATGACAAGGACTACCAGGTTCCGTTCGCCTTTACCGGCAAGATCAACAAAATCACGCTGACGATCGACCGGCCGAAGCTCAGCCCGGAGGACCAAAAGAAGCTGATGGAGGCACAACGGAACAACAGGGTGAGTGAGTAACTGCAAGGGAGAGCGATGGGCGACTCCACCGGGGTTGCCCGTTCCTCCCAAATATTAAATACCGACACAACGATTGCCCCCGAGAAAGGGATTCTTATGAAATTGGGTGAGTGTGTCTCGCCAATCAATCAAGATGCGTCGGCGCACAATCTTTCTCATTTTCGGATAGCCACTCCTTGAAAATCCCCTTTTTCGCCTGCTTGAAACAACGAGGGATGCAGTAATCAAAACAGATGGTTACCCATCCCATCCTTAAAAGCTGAGACACATCGGGAAGTATTCTGGCGGATTCCTCGATGCCCAAAGAATTCGTTCTGCCTTAGGCTCCCCGTTCGAAGGGGTGATCGATCCCATTTCGGGGGGCGTCCGCAGCGGCCATCGGAATAGCCATGGGTCTCTCATGCCAAAGCAAAGATGTGGCCAGATCTTCTTGCTGTTTCCCGGGGCTGGCACACCCTTGGCGCGCATTCTCTGTTTGATCCACCCCAAGGATGGGATGAGTTTTGACAGTCAAAAGAGCCGGGCCGGTGTCCGTCAGTCCGAGTAAGGACTTCCGTAACCCTACCTTGCGGCTGACTACTATGAGTCGGATACGATTTCCGATCTGCCTTTAGCCTCCCTGGTTGAGTGGTTAGGAGAGCGACATCTCGCTCACATTAACAACAACTCTGTCAGGAGGAACAAAGACATGATTCTGAATGGAATAAACGAAGTTTCAAAAGAGACGGGCATTCATCCGTCGAGCTTGCGCCGGTGGGAATCGCTGGGCTTTATAGCTCCGGGCCGGATTTCTTTCGGAGAAACCTGGGTGCGGGTCTACTCTGATGAAGACGTGGAACTACTCAAACGAGCAAAGAGGTTGATGGATGAAGGGTACAAGCTCAGAGCAGCATTTGAGCGCGTGGACAACGAGGACTGAAAGGATTTCAGGGTCAGGTATGAGACTGCCTGCTAATGCGCTACCGAAATTTGATATCAACCGGCATCGAGATGGTGTAGCCGAGACTTGGGACAGGAAACCTTGACGGCATCGCGGATTGGATCAAATCAACAGTAGAGCCGATTTCATCTTCGGGGACGCTCACATACAGAGCATCATGCAACTGTAGAACAATCCGGGCTTTTATCTTCCTTTGCAGGAGATCACGGTACAGCCGGACTTGAGCTTGTTTGATCAGGTCCGCAACCTGCCCCTGCAAAAGGAAGTTGACGGCTCGGCGTTCCTCTCCCTCGTATTCAGTGAAGGATCGGTCAAACATTCGCCGTCTGCCTGAAGGCGTTCGGAGAAACCGGCCTGCAATGCCTAACCGCTTGCCTTGCTTTGTCAGGTCGGCAACGACCCGCTGCTTCCAATCCCAGACTCCAGGATAAATACCATAAAAGGCGTCAATGACAGCCGCGGCTTGATTTTCGCTGATTCGGAGCGCCATACCCAGAGACCGAGCCGACATGCCGTAGGAAATGGCATACACTACTGTCTTGCTGTCGTCCCGGCTAATCGTTCTGTTCAGGAACCGGCTCAGCCAACGAGCTGTTATACGGTGAAAATCCGGGTCTTCGCTCCACAAGGCATAGAGAGATCCCAAATGCTGACGTCGTGCTTCTTCCAATTCCGGCAGCCCGTCATCAGCGAAGATGGCACAAAGGGCCGGGTCTTCAGACACCACTGCAAGCAAACGAGCTTCTGCTTGGGCATAGTCCGCTTCCACCATCACATGGCCCTCATCAGGCAACAGGTACACCTTGCGGGTATTTCGGCGTATGGCCTGCAACGGTGGGTTGCGTACAGCGAGCCTGCCCGTACTCGTCGAACATTGTGAGAAGGTCGCATGGACAATACCGTTAGGCGATCCGGCAGCTGTTCTGAGAAAGCCTGCATTCCGGGCGATTCTTCGATAGCGTGCGATGTACAGCACAGCCGGGTTGCTGGTGGCAAATTGCCACAAGGTGTCGTCACTGATTCCGCGGCCATGGAGATCCGCTCCACAACTCCGGACGAGAAACTGCTCCACGTGGTCATCGTTCATCGGATTGAAATTGGGAGCGCCTCCCAGAGATTTGGAAATTCTTTCTCGGAGAGAGTCCAGCACACGCACAACGATCCCGAGCATTTTGGTTGCACGGGCCTGGTTCACCCGAATGCCTCGGCACACCATATCCAACAATGCGGGTATAAGGGGCAGTTCAACTTCATGATAAAGCCGTACGAGGTCTTCTCCGTCAGGCGTTTGGGAAAGCATCCGTACCATCGCATCCCAAAGTCTCCCGATGTACCGGGCATCCTCCCATAACCGCCAATACAAGGCGTCTGCTGCATCTTTGCCGTACAGCCATGCTTCAAGCCTCGGATACGGCTCGCCCAAGTACTTGAGCACGAGATTCTCCAACAACAACGAGGTTTCTACGTCTCCCTCTATCTCTCCCTCGATCCGCTCCGGAGGGTCTATCAGGTAAGCGAGCAAGTAGGAGCACGAAAACCGCTTAATATTATTATATCACTACTGTCCGGTTTACTTTGATGTGATATCGGTATGTTAGGGCATTGCATTTTCCACTGTGACCTATGACAGTTTGTGTGGTTAAATCATATCAGTCAGTTACGCACCTAAAGTTAACGAAAG
>JBKQMK010000063.1:0-5512 GCA_052146735.1 Desulfomonilaceae bacterium
TCATCAATGACCCGTATATCTCCATCCCGCTCGGCGTCGATATCCGCCAGTACACGGTAAATTTTGTGCAACTCGAGAGAGACTGGGTACTCTGAGTTATCAATACAGACGGCAAAACGTGGTTTCATTGTGGTCGGACCAGGCGCGCAAGTTTTCTCCACAAAATCGCAGCAGCAATGCCCATCTTGATAAAGAGCGTGCCGAAATCGTTTCCGGCGACAAGATGCGCATGGAGATGGAATATAACCTGCCCTCCCCCGCGATTCACATTGATAAAAAATCTGTAGCCAGATTCCGCCACACCCAAATCTTTGGCGATCATTTTGGCCACCTGGGCCAAATGGTCTACAGTTTGGTCTTCTTCCGGTACGTCGTTGAGAGTAGGAATGTGTTTGCGTGGGACTATCAGTACGTGAATAGGTGAAGCGGGCCTGGCATCCCAGAACGCCACCACCCGGTCGTCCTCGTAAACTTTGCGGGCCGGCAGTTTTCCCTCGATAATCTTGCAGAAAATACAATCGGTCATGGATGTGCTCGCGAGTCAGTCAAGCCGTGGGAAGATTATTTCGATCCGGGACGGTTCTTGGCTATCAGATGCGCATGAAGATGAAAGATTACCTGGCCGCCTCCACGGTTCACATTAATGTAGAGCCTGTAACCCGTTTGGGCTACTCCGAAGTCCTCTGCAATTCTTCGGGCCACCTGTCCGACGTGGCAGAGAACATGATCCTCCGGCTTTACGTCGTTGAGGGTTGGGATATGTTTGCGGGGCACAATAAGAATGTGGATAGCCGCAACCGGATTTGCATCCCAGAACCCTACCACCAGATCATCTTCGTAAACTCTGTCGGCTGGCAGCTTGCCGTTCACAATATTGCAAAAAACGCAGTCCGCATGGGATTCGCTCATGAAGACGGACCTCAATCTCTATTGTGGACCCGAAACGCCTGACGATGGTTGTGCGGTTTGGGCGTCCGTTTTTCCGGGCAGTACAAAGGGGCTTTCCTTTTTTTGGCCTTGACCGGCTATCCCCTGGGCCTTGATACCGGTCAAGAATTTCCATTCGCCCCCGATTTTCTGGAGCACTGAAAGAGCGCCGACTGCCATTTTCTTGCCGTTACCCAGGCTTGCAACTGTCTCATACTCCACAAAAGCCCAGGACTTGGTTGTCGGATCGATCTTGACGCTCTTTATTTTGCATTCATAGCTCTTGATGTTGAAGCTCTTTATCTTTTGCCTCTCCTGGTCGATGAAGAGTTTGGCACCGCTCCCTGCCAACCGTTGTTTGAGTAGGGCTTGATCGTTTGCGGTCAATGCTTGCCAGACATCATCCACTGTTTTCTTAACTTTCTGCTCTTCAGAGGCCCATGGAAGCCACAACCCGAAAGCGGGGAGACAAGCCGAAAACAGACCTACAACCGTGAGCAAAAACAGGGCCCGGCATGACGGCCCTCTCAAAAAAATTGCTGCTCTGGAAAATGTTCGAGGCATCCGATTTCCTTGCGCCAAGACCGGAAGGGCCAACCGAGCCAGCACCTTCTTTTTCCGGTCTGTCTCATAGCAGGGCATGTTCATTCTGTCCAGCCATGTTTAATACCAGTTCACGGTCAAATTATGAATAATTCGCTAAATCAAAATACGGATCTGACAAATTCAGGTCAGTCAGTTCTCGGCTGCGAAAAAGTCTCTTGGCAACCCCGAGCATCAGGAGGACCGCCATCTTGGCGGTCACCACTATAGACCGGCAAGATGCCAGTCCTACTATTGGTTCTGGACTAGTAGTCCTGATTTCTGCCCCCGGAACTGAAGCGTTACATATTCCGCGAATTTTTAGAGTGTTTCGAGCGAGGCCTTCATGGCTCGGTCCCGAGCCCACGCCTCAATCTTCTGAATCCGTTCGCGCATGGTGCGGGAAAGAGGCACTATGTTTCTGAGGGAATTGGCGAGGATATGCTCCGAAAGTTCAACTTTGCTGGACGTGCTCTCGAACAGCGCTGAGATGATACCTTGCTCAATCTCAGCCCCGTTTAGCCCTTCCGTGGAAGATGCGAGGTAATCCATGTCGAAGCGAGCTGGGTCTACCCCTCTCTTGCGCATGTGTATAGTGAGGATCTGTTTCCTCTCCTCCTTCGAGGGTAGGCCCATGTAGAAGAGTTCGTCGAAGCGGCCCTTTCTGAGGATTTCAGGGGGTAGGACTTCCACTTCGTTTGCAGTTGCACCCACAAATACCGGCGCGGTCTTTTCCTGCATCCAGGTGAGGAACAGAGCCAGCACTCGAGCCTCTTTCCCACCTGCCTGCTTTTGTTGCTGGTTGGCAATGCCTGCTTCGATCTCGTCTATCCAGAAAACGCAGGGCGCCACAGCTTCGGCAGTTTTTATGGCCTTGCGCATGGCCTCTTCTGGAGGACCCGCGAGCCCGTCATATACTTTTCCCATGTCAAGCCTGAGAAGGGGAAGCTTCCAGTATGAGGCGATAGCCTTAATACAGAGGCTTTTGCCACAGCCGCTCACTCCCATTACCAGAATCCCCTTGGGGGGAGTCAACCCGTGTTTCGCGGCAGCGGGAGAGAACGCCCTGCTCCTGTCGGTGAGCCATTTTTTCAGGTTCACGAGCCCGCCGATTTCCCAAGCCCCCGCTTGGATGCTCACGTATTCCAGCACCCCGCTCTTCCTAACCAGAGACTGCTTCTCGGACAAGACAAAGTCCACTGCCTTTGGCGTCACAGCCGATTCGTTCATCAGGGCCCCATGAAAGGCGTCTGAAGCCATATTCGCGGTGAATCCCATTGAAGCCCGGACGATCTTGCCTCGGAGATCCGGAGTAACTGACTTTCGAAGCGTCTCGGAATCCGGGCTAGTGTCTATGGACTGGTCCAAAATCTTTGAAAGCTCCTCGAACCGAGGCAGAGGAACATCCGCAATGCTAAAAATCGAAAAGAGTTCGTCAGGCAGGTTCACTTGGGGCGAAACAAAAAAGATCTTCTTGGGGCTTAGACGCAAAAAGCGCGCTGCATCTTTTAGCTGCCTGATCAGGGCCGGATTGCCATTAACCAGGAGATGCAGGTCCTTGAAAATGAGAAGGGAATTCGCGTCAAGGTTCATAAAGTGTTCCAGGGCAACAACCGGGTCTTGAGTGGGCGCCACTACTCTTTGGCCGTTGGTGAGCCCTTGAACACAAGACCACACGTAAACCTGGAGAGGTTCCGCACCGGCTGTTTTAGCAGCGGACCCAATGATCCGTTCTACCCGGTCTTCTTCCTCGGAAATCAGGTAGATCATAGAGTTCGTGCCACGAATGAAGTTTTGGATCTTTGTCAGCATCGCGACCTTATGGCCCACGCGTTGAAGAAGGGTCTCGTGAGAAAGTCTTGTCGCCCCACCCTGCCCTCCCGCCAGGGGAGAGGGTTTTCAGAACCCCCTCCGTGGGTGGGAGTGGGAAAGGGGGTGAGTGGCTTCAACTCAGGGCGTCTTGCCTTGCAACCTTGCTATGTGCAAGTATGCCATATTCCCACGGTTATCACAATACTTGTACTTCGCCACGCGTCTTTCGCACAACGTGTTGAAGACTTCGAGGAACTGCAAATTGCCGGGTCGACTGGTAGATAGGCACGGTTGGCGGAATTCTAAATGGAAAAATGCCTTCGCCCAGTATCCAGTGAGTTAGGCAGGGGAAATCACTACTGATCGTTCGGAAGGAATAGAAGGGCCGGCATCTTGCCGGTCCCCGCGATGGACCGGCAAGATGCCGGCTCTACAGATTCTCGGGACCCATTGACGAGAACCTCGTTCGCCGCGGGTAACTGAATGCTTGCTTCGCTGAGATAGCGCTCGATCCTGCTCAGCGCCAAAATCAGTACTATCTCGGCCGTCACGCCGCATATCAGGCTGCTTTTGACGTGGATCTAGCCTCTTGGCAACTGTCCGCTCACGGTGCACGCCTCGCCGCACGAGCCTCCCCAATCGGTGTTCCAGTGAAAGCCGCTCATGCAATCGTAGTAGCAACGAGCGCGGCCCGCCTCCGGTGTGCCCGCGCCTGGTCGAGGAAAAGCCCCGCGGGTGCTCCGCCCGTATAGAAGCCTACCGGCGCGCTGCTCGCCTTCCTCGCTCGCAGCCAGCACAAGTGCAGCGAAAAAGCTACCCGTGACCACCGCCAACGCCAAGATTGCCCAGCCAAGAAATATATTAGAATCCATTTGCCGTCTCCGTTACTCGATTCATTCCTATGAGAGCAAATCATTATCCTTTGTTGGATTGGATGCCAAGAGAGGTGAAAAGGATTCAGAAGAACGGAGTCGTTGGGGAAAAATCTGTGCCGTCAGGTGCTGTGGTAACGCAGAGCGTTTACAGCAACGGGTCTTGCCCCCCCACTAAAAAGGTTTCTACGCGTCCAATGCGTACAAGGCAGCGCCAAGGGCCCCGGTAATCTGAGGATGCGGCGGGATTAGCACCGGCTTGCCGGTCTCCTCTTTTATGAGTTCCGCGAGGAACGGATTGTGCTCTATCACTCCTCCGGTGAGGACCACCGTGTCGGTAAGAGTGTCCATCTCGAGTATTCGTTTGACGACGGAGTGGAAAAGCCCTCTCACTATCCTAGGCACTGGGTGCCCTGCTTTTATCTTCTCAAGGACCTCAGTCGCAGAAAAAACCGTGCAGTAACTGCCAAGCGCCACCTCACCATCAGCGGTTCGCGCCAGGTCGTCCAATTGTTCCAGAGGAAGCCGCAACCGAAGGGCCATCTCTTCAAGGAAAGCCCCGGTTCCGGCCGCGCACTTTCTGTTCATTTTAAAGCTGACACGCTGTCCCTTCGCATCCAATTTTATGATTTTGTTGTCCTGCCCCCCGATGTCCACCACCGTAATCGGTCCGGGAAAGAAATAGAGACAACCACGGCCGTGGCAAGAGATCTCCGTCAGGCTGCTCGTGGCAAAGGAAACGCTCTTTCTGCCGTATCCGGTGGAAACTATGGATGTGACATCGCCATTGCTGATATCGGCTCGGTCAAGACATTCTTCCCATGCCTGCACTGACGCAGCATGAAAATCGGTCCCTGAATAGATGACGCGACTCGCGAGTAATCTACGCTCCCCGTCAATTATCACTGCCTTGGTTGTGCAGGAGCCGACGTCGATTCCACCTGCAAACTTGCGGCTCATGACCGTCTTTCGTCCAGTTGCTCTATGAAAGCTTCGATATTGGTTCGGGCTTGTTCCTCGGAATAGCACCGCAGATCATTGAGGTCCCCATTAATAACCAGTGCCGGGACATTCAGGCGGTCGCTCAGCCGCTGAGGCATGCAGTAGCGGCTGTTGGAGTTATTGGGGCATGTCCTGGAATCGTGGAAGATCACTCCGTCCACGGAAAAATTCCTTATCCATTGATCCATGTATGCTTCTTTGTAAGATTCATCGCGCACTATGAAGAGTTCGGTATATGCCCGTGCCATGGACTCGAAGGGCTGGGCGGGGTCGAATGCGTCGAAGATCCAACTGTTGCAATAGGTTGAAGCCACAAT
>JBKQMK010000064.1:0-8463 GCA_052146735.1 Desulfomonilaceae bacterium
ATAACGAAGAATATGTCTTCGTTTACCGGGACGTAGAGCCTGACGTTTTGACCCATTGATGGGCCGAAAGATCTTTTGAAGCGGATCTCGTATTCTGGCGACGAACCTGATCGGGATTATGGGCGCAGCAGCTTTCGTGCATTTCTATGTCAGGATGGAGAAATATGCCATTTTCGCCTCAGCGGTCGCCACGGCAGCGTGTCTGTAAAATAAGATGGTTACAGCTTAAAGTCCCATCCTTAGCGTTTACGAGATGCGGATTTTATTCTTCTCAGTTTCTTCGAGGTGAGATCGGTAGGATATTCGGTCGGGCCGGTGAACGAGATGGGTACCAGCGGAGTAGAAATACATGAAGTCCAATGTTCAACCCAAAAGCAATGGTTCAAGGGCTCGAACTGACGGGATCTTCTGAACTCTTCTCCCCGGACTGGATTAGCGGGGCATCCCCAATTATAAAACAAATGGATTATGAGGCACCTGAGAAAAATCCGGCGCGATTGTCTGATTGTGGGCATCTTCTCTGACCAGTAACAATTACCTTACTCACCGGAAATCCCCAGGCTTTGAGCCCCAAAAAAATGAAGACCGTCTCCGGTAAGGTATCACGGGGGGAGTCAAGTCCATTCATGCGCTTCAGTATTTCAATAGGCTCTACCAAACCTCTATCAACCAACCTTCCTAGCAGCACTTTGAGAGAACTGCTTGATAACTGGTATTTTTCCATCACGGAGGCTTCAGGCATACCTCCAAGAATGTCTCGAATCATTTCTCTGGCTGGAATTTTTCCTTTTCCTTCAGTCATCGCTTTCACCGGGGAGACCTCATAGATTGTTTCGCAATTCCCCCGAAAAACCAATACGTATCGGACGCTATGGAACCCCATTAGTCCCCATGGGGATTTGAAAAGGTACTGAAAAAATACGGAAACCGAATGTTCTCTATACACCCTGACCTTAGTTACGCCACCAATACTCCCCACTCCTTTCCCAAGCAGGTGTATGACACCATGAAACCCTATCTTGGGACTAATGACAGCCTTCTCGTCATTACGTTCAAGCCCCCTCCATCAGATGGAGCCCCCTGCAATTGTTCCCAGGATTTTGCTACCGTCGCAAGTCGAGGCATTGCTATGCCAAATGGCGTAGCGAGTAATTAGCCTCATTGCACCACTGCAAATCCGACGGCCGACTACTTTGAAAACAGAGCCGTATCCGGTATTGGCTTGCTGGCATTCTCGATCTTATACTGTTTTACTGTAAGGTCTGATTTCAACCACTCCAAGGCCCTCTTGAGCACAGGATCGGTCTTGGGATCGACCGTGTCACGGAGAAATTGCCCCTGCTTGGGTTTCTCTTTATTCTTAGGTTTTGTCTCTTTCTCAGCTTCACGTTCCCGCTGTTTTTTCACTTCCTCTTTCATATCCACATCCGGGACAATGCCGGTCTTCTGAATGTTGCGCCCCTTGGGCGTATAGTAGTACGCTGTAGTCAGTCTTAATCCTGTTTCGTTGCCCAGGGGAATGATTGTTTGAACCGAGGCCTTTCCAAAGGACTTGGTCCCTAAAATGACCGCTCGGTCGTGATCTTGCAAAGCTCCCGCCACAATCTCCGAGGCGCTGGCGCTCCCCTCATTTATTAGTACCGCAATTTTGAACTTATAGTGATTCCCGGTACTGGTGGCCTTGAATTCCATTTGCTGACCCTTAGTCCGGCTATCGGTATAAACGATCAAGACGCCCTTTTCCAGAAAGAGGCTCGCAACCTTCCAGGCCTGATCAAGGAGGCCCCCTGGATCATTTCGCAAATCAAATACCATGCCCCTAATGTTTTCATCTCCACCCATTTTCTTAATGGCGTTGGCAAGATCCGTGTCAGTGCTCTCCTGGAAAGTGGTAATCTTCACATAGGGATAGCCTTTCTCAAGTGTTTGGGTCTTGACGGAATGGACATGGATGATGGCCCGTACAAGGGTGTAGTCCTTGAACTCCTTGAACCCCTCCCGCATGATCGTCAGAGTAACCTTGGTTCCAGGGCGCCCTCTCAGCTGTTTTACCGCCTTGAGCAGGGTGATGTTCTTGGTCGTTTCACCGTTGATCTTGAGTATTTTATCCCCGGTTTTCAGACCTGCTTTATACGCGGGAGTGTCTTCGATGGGGGACACAATGGTCAGTATCCCATTTTCAAGGGTAATTTCGGTCCCCAGACCGCCAAATTCTCCTGTGGTCTGAACTTGGAGTTCCTTGAACATCTCCTCATTCAAATACTCGGAATACGGATCCAGAGACTGAAGCATTCCGTTAAGTGCTCCCTGAATGAGTTCTGTACTCGAAACGTCTTTGACATAATTTTTCTGAACAATGCCCATGACTTCTCGAAGAAGCCTCAGCTCTTTGTAATCCGGGGACTTGTTAGTACTCTCTCCCAGAAGGGTTCGGGCCGGCAGGAGTGCCGCTGCAACGATAGTCAATATGAGAAGCGTTGATTTAATCGTTTTCTCTACCGTCATTGGAAATCCTCCCCTCTGGGTGTTGCTGAGGTCTCCAAGAAAAGCCTCCATTCTCAAAGAGTTGAGTGCAATCATACGCTACAGGTCCTGACAACTGAAGATGTCCGCCCTGACGTAATATCTCAAGAGCCCGCCTTGACCACATGGGCCGTCTCCGCATTGA
Source organism: Desulfomonilaceae bacterium (assembly GCA_052146735.1). Classification (GTDB taxonomy): domain Bacteria; phylum Desulfobacterota; class Desulfomonilia; order Desulfomonilales; family Desulfomonilaceae; genus CAWBBA01. The sequence goes on from JBKQMK010000064.1 coordinate 2,669, forward strand.
TGGAACAGGCTTGCTCTTTTCGAATCCTCAAAAAAACAGGACATGATATTAAGGTGGGGCCACGGCAGACTCAAGGAGGATGGACCCTGGCATGACGATGGCCATGAGCAGCTTTTGCTCAATCCAAAACTACATCATTCTTGAGAAGAATGACCCCTCCCCGTGCGGATTCCGGTGCCGTTCATGATCCTTGTTGGGTGTCATTTTGTTTCCCATCATGTGCCGGATGGGACCCGGTGCCGTGTTGCTCGGGCTTCACCTCGTTCTCCTCTTTGCCTTTGGTGGACGTCGGCCCCGTGCCGTGCTCATCTTCATTCAGTTTCGAGTCAGTTCCCTGCTTCTTGTCGTTCGGTTTCGCCTGTGACTCTTGAGCGCTCTTCGCCTTGTCTAGAGAAGGGAACGCCTCAGGCGGAATTTTCTCGACCAACTCGGCGCACTTCAGCATTTGTTGCCCTTTGTACGGCGTCTCGCCGAAGTAGGGGTTCCTGACGTTCTGGCTCGATTCGATCCAATAAGCCCCCTGCCCATTGGAGGCCATCGGGCAGTGGTACAAGAAAAGAGGGTCCTTCATTGCGTGGCGGAATCCCATCATCACCTTGGCAAATGCCTCTGAAAGAGGATCGAAGGCTTTGCGCATGGACTCGATCTCTCGGGCGTCAGCGATCTCCTTCAAATTGGTTTCCATGGAATCGGAGAGCTTCTTCCAGGTTTCCTGGGCCTTGTCGCCGAGTCCGCTGCTGTTGACCCCCTCCAGTAGCCCAGCCAGCTTTTCCGCCGATACTACGACCTCCTCGGTCTTCTCTCCGACAAGTGATTCTTTTAGCTTCAGGTATTCCTGGATGATCGGAGTTAACGCACTTACAAACTCCTCTGGCGCCTGCAGCTTCTTGACCACCTCCTCTTCTGCCTTTTCACCGGAAGCCTTTGCCAGTTTGGGTTCGATAGGATTCATCATGCCGGCTTTGCCAACTATTTGCATCGCGCTGTCGATCATGAAATTGCCCTTTGTCACCACGCGATCGCCTTCTTTGAGACCCTGGTAGACTACATATTCGTCTCCGGCTCGAGGCCCCAGATCAACCTCGCGCAATTCGTAGGTCGGACGGTCCTGTTTAGGGACTTCTACATAAACGATCGTGCGCTTACCGGTTATTAAAGGCGCGGACTCGGGTATGACCAGAGGAAGTTCAGGGTGTGGATCGTCCGCGTATCCGTAAGCTGAGGCAGGCCGCAAGGCCACCTTGCTCTCGGGACAGAATCCCGGCTCCGAACTAGCCTTCTCCGTCGGGTGAACAGGGCAGATGTATTTTCCGGCCCATTCCGGTTTGATGACTCTCCCCTTCGCATCGACTTCGGCCTCTAGTTCACCCGTCACGAACATACCCGGCCTGAGCGTATAATCGGGGTTTTCAGCTTCAACACGGATTTTGGCGGTTCGAGTCTTCATATCGAGCTCAGGATCCAAGAACAGGACCTTACCCTTGAATTTTCGTCCGGGGACTGCGGGAGTGGTGAAGGAAACGTCCTGGCCATACCTGATCCACGGCAGGTCCGTTTCGTACGCGTCCAACTTGACCCACACGTGGGAAAGGTCGTTGATCGTGTACATCTCAGTACCTTCTTTGACAAACTGCCCCAGAATCGCCATTTTTTTCGTGACTACCCCGCCTATGGGCGCTCGAAGCGTCACATACGGATTCGGCTTCTGTTGCTTCTTGATATTTTCGATCTGCTCTTTAGTCATGCCTAGCTGGAGCAGCTTCTCCTCTGCCCCTCGAATAATGCCTTCGGTGTCATTGCTCCTCACGCTCTCGAACATCTCAACCTGGCTAGTGATCAGCGTTGGGCTCCAGATGGTGACCATCGGGTCCCCTTTGTTGACTAAGCTTCCGGTGAAGTTAACGTAGATCTCGTCAAGCCTTCCATCGACACGAGATGTCAGGGACGCAATCCTCGTCTCGTCCTCGTAAACTAGCCCGACCATCCTGACCAACAGTTTCGCGTGGTCTCTTTTGACCTCGTCGGTTTTCACCTCCGCCAGCTTCTTTGCTTCGTCGGACATGGAATACGGTTCTAGACTAGCACTGGTATCAGTAACTTGATCCGAGGCCATTGGGATGAGGTCCATACCGCAAATCGGGCACTTGCCGGGATGGGGGCGTTTTATCCAGGGATGCATGGAACATGTCCACCAGCTTACCTTGTTGGCTTTCGCGGAGGCTCCTGTTGGGGAATGATCATGTGTATCCGTCGCAGCAGAGTTTTTCTGCTGTTCGATCGTCTGCTGCACGGTTGCGACCCTGGTATTACTCTCTCTGGACAGGTAATAACCGAACACAAATGCTGTGGCAATCAACAGGGGAATGAGGATCTTCTTCTGTGGAAGCCTTCTGCAAAGATCTCTCAGGTAGCTGTAATTCATGATTCTTACCTCTCAAATAATGCCCTCACCCGGTCATTGTTCGCCGTCTTTTGTAAGTGCGATCACCAGTGCATCCGTGGTCAGTATGAAGGATCCATGTGGTCAGTATAGCCACAATGGCGTGTGGGCGATAGTTCAATGAGCTGTGAGGTCTGAGGGTCTTGTATTCCATTCTCGACCGCTCGACGAGTATCTTTGCCGGCTTTACCGCAACTTGGCTGATGTGTTTTTTTACATATAGATGGATATGTACGTGTAATTATGTTGAAATATCTGCACGTTTTCTCTGTCTTGTCAGGACTGAAAGTGCTTTCTACCTCTATCACTGTTCCAGTTCGCTAAGCACAAACGACTCAAAAGGAAGGGTGTCATGGGGAGGTTGGGGTAGTGGCATCGGGTCTGAGCTTCTGATACAATCACTCTGGAACACAGACGTCCTCGGACCCGGGTCTTTGGACAACCCGTCCAGTGTACACCGTGTGACCGTTGGAATTTCTTGACTTTGCCTCTCATTCCCTCTTATTTTCAGAAGAATTTTGCGCGGAGATAACTTCGTCACGTGGCTGGCTTCTCTGAAACAATTCTGAACTGCCTTTGTCTGAACATGGTAAGCTTGTTCCCGTTCTCAGCTTTCAAACCTGAGACAGATGACGACAGAGATATAGTAGAGAGGTGTGTACGAGGCGACCGAGAAGCCTTCGATATTCTCGTCGAAAAATATTATAAGAAGATCTACAACTTAGCCTACCGCTTTGTCGGAGACTCTGAGGAGGCTAGCGATCTGGCTCAAGAGGTTTTCACTGCTGCATATCAACATCTGAAGAAGTTTCGAGGTGATGCAAAGTTTTCAACATGGCTCTTTCAAATTGCCACCAACAGAGGGAAGAACAGGTTTAAGTACCTCAAGAGGAGGGGGTACTATGCCAACAGAGGTCAAGCGAATGGCGAGGACGAACGGGAGTCTTTAGAGAGAGCGATTCCGGACTTGACCACTAATCCGGAAACGATTCTCGCCAGCAAACAGATTCAGAAGATCGTGCAAGACGCAATTAACGACCTCGATCCAGATCACAAGGAAATAGTGATCCTGAGGGATATAGAAGGTTTTTCTTACGAAGAAATAGCCCAGATGCTGGGCCTTCCGGAAGGAACGACCAAGTCCCGCTTGCATAGAGCGCGGATGGTCGTGAAAGAAAAATTGAAGAAGGCGTTATCATGAGCGAGTGCGAACGAATAAGCGGCCTGTTTGGGGAACTCCACGATGAGCGAGTAGATGGTGAAACCGGAACAGTTGTTTGGAAGCACCTTCATAGCTGTCGGGAGTGTCAAGAGAATTTCAAATGGTACGGGATGACTGTCCGAGCCTTGACCAACCTGGAACGAGTCACCCCGCCTCGGGAATTCATTGCCCAACTTAACGCAAGACTTCATGACGCCCCCTCTTCTCCCTTCCTGGACTTTTTTAGGAATATCTTTTCTTCCGCGCCGTATGTGCTACCGCTCCCAGTGGGCGTCTCTGCGCTCGCCTTTATCGCAGTTGCCAGCTTTGTCTTTTATAATTATTCGCATACAGAGGTAATGCCGTCGCTTGCATCGTACCAGTCCCTATACGATCCCGGCACACGGCAGAACGCGCTAATTGCGGCCAAGGACGCAGGCGCCATGCAGCATCGCCAAATGCAGGTGCCCTTGGTGGCAGCGACCGGAAGCAAGCCTTCCAACCCCGCCAGTCGCTTTCCCCTCTTACCCAAGTCAACGCCGGATTTTTTAGGAAACAACATCGAAACTGTAAGCAGGAGTTTCCCCACAATAGCCGACCGGATAGGCGCGGACAATCTTACTGTGGAAAGCCCCAGCATAGATCAGGCCGTGGAATCCTTGAAGCGCATACTGCCCAATATTCAGGGCAGATTGGTTCACGAGAATAATCGCGGCCATGTTGGAGAAGTAGTAGTCGGGGTGATGATTCCTTCGGACGCATATGGCAACCTTACGACTGAACTGATTAACCACGGGGCAGTGGCCGCCGGTATGAAGGATTCAGAGGCCGGGTCGACTCCCTCGCCGGCTAAGAAAGAGGGCAACAACGTGCTGCTCTATATCCGTTTTGTACACACCCGTTGACCCGCACACGGGCGCGCTTGATGATTCAGGCGGCACGCTACCATTTATCCCACATTAATACAAACAACCGATTGACATCGTGTCCGCTTCTGTCGAAGATCCCCTTTCGAGCGGAAGGTGAAAGTGCACCTGCGCTGCGAGGGAGCATTAGAGTAATTGCTAATAATAATTTGACGTGGATCGTTTTCTGTCTGAGCAGCCCAGTTAGGAAACCTAATATTGATGCTCCGAATCTGGTCATGGATAACGATATTGATGGGCGGCTTGATGGTGAGGCTGTCTCCCCTGCTTCACGTCTGGCAAATGTGCAGCGTCCAGTCAAGCAAGGGACAGATCGTAAGCATTGCCGCGGGTGCGGGCGGGAAGGTGCAAAAAAGCGACTCGGCATGCGTCTGAACCTTCTGACGGAGACCCTTACAGATATTTTTTCCCTTTAGTTCTGCTCGCTTTCATAACGTCCTGTGCTTTGTTTGGTCTGCCGGAACCCGATCAGGTGAAAACTCTTCAGCTGAGGATCCAGTGCTGTTTTCTGGACGGTCGGTGCCAGAAAAACACAGGAGATAACTGCGACTTTAAAACGGAAATATGGGTTGAAGACTGCCAGGAGTGCCCGGATGTGTGGAGTGACAGCAAACAAAAATAACAAGTTGGGCATCAAGACGCTGAGCCGAGTTCTTATAATGCCGCTCCGAACAATGCAACCGCTGTGGCCGCAGCTGTGGCCGCAGCAGAGGCTTGTTGCTCTGAAATGGCCGCCTTCCTAGGCCCATTTGAGGCCTGGTTTGGATTTGACTTATTTCGCTTTTCGGTCCGGACGTTGCTGGGCAGGCCTTTTCCCGAATGTGTCAAGGCAGCGGGGTTAAAGCCCAAGCGAATTTCATGCAAAGCCATCGTCGTTTTGTGTACTGTGCCGGGACTCGTGGCAATTCCCAATGCATTCCCGACTGGCACAAGCAGTAGGAACAAACAGATGATTGCCAGCGCCGATGGTTTGAAGAATCCCAAGTTGGTTTTCATATAGCGCCTCTATAGTGGAGAGTCCTCAGTTTATTTTGACAAATTAGTGGAGAATTTGATCCGGGCATCCGGAACCTTGACCCTGCACCACAGTCCTCAAATTCAGAATTCACTACTGTCCGGTTTACTTTGATGTGATATCGGTATGTTAGGGCATTGCATTTTCCACTGTGACCTATGACAGTTTGTGTGGTTAAATCATATCAGTCAGTTACGCACCTAAAGTTAACGA
>JBKQMK010000065.1:0-11059 GCA_052146735.1 Desulfomonilaceae bacterium
CAGCCTTCCAGACTGCCGTTTTAAACATTTTCACCGCGGCGTACGAGTTGTACGCAGCGTAGGGCGGCGGAATTTCTGAAAGAGAAAAGCTCGCGTAAGCTTTGACAAACAGGTCATTGAAGGAATTATCGTATGCCTCGAACCAGTACGGGCTTCCGAACCAGATCCCGGGAGGTAAGTCGAGAAACCCCAGGGCCATAAAAATTTCTACCGCACCTCCGACAGGACACAAGACCGTCCTCCCTTTCAAGAAACCGTCCCGGTGAGCTTGCTGAAGAAAGGTCTTTAGATCGTTTCCCCATAAAGAGATCATCAAGCCGTCGTCAGATGACGTTTTTTTCAAATCGCCAATGACTTGTGCCCAATCCTTGGTTCCGAGTGGAACGAATGTACCCCGCTCAAACGTTAACCCGCCGGCTTCTTGCCCGTATTTCATAAAATACTTCCATGAATCCAGCCCGAATCCGTAGTTCGGGCCCAGCGTGGTCCACTTCTTGGGACCAAGGTCCTTGGCTAGAAGCGCTGCCGCCTTGTAACACTCATCCATATTCCAGGTAATCCTGAACGTCCACGGATTGCACATGGAGCCGGTTACTTCATCCGACATAGCATCAGTTATGATAAGCGGGCATTTGAGATCGTTCATCATTGGGGTTATGGCCTTGGCCACGGCGCTGGAAACAATGCCGATGATGACGCTCACATTTTCTTTTTTCACTAAGTTCTCTATCGCGGGCTTCGCGACATCCGGGTTTGCAGCAGTGTCGGCGAAAATGATTTCGATCTTTCGCCCGTCCACACCGCCTTCTCCGTTTATTTCATTAACCGCGAGCTGAGCCCCTTGCCGCGCGACTTGTCCGAACGTTGCCATAGGTCCCGAGAAAACGTGGACGAAGCCAACTTTTATTGGGTCTGCTGCTAGGCAAGGCGAAGCCAGAACCAACCCTAAGAAAATGGTAACAATCAGAACCCCTTCGCGAGCTTTTGACATCGCCGATTCCTCCTACGCGGAAACGAGATTTGTTGGAATTATTAGAAATCACTGCATGTTGCAACTCTTGAGTTCGTGGACTGCTCTGTCGAGGGCATCGCAGGGCTTAGCAGAGCGCCTCATGGCCCTGGATAACGCTGGAAAACAGGATTTGGCGGAGATCTTCCTTTGTGATCGATTTTCCACGATTATTGAGCATACGTGACCGTCGACATATCAGTCAATCATAATTTTCTCAATCCTTTCCCTGATGATCCACAAAGAAAATCGAGCAACTGCCTGAGCGGAAAGATCGCCTGTACAACGACCAAATTTTCGCCGGTACCTCCTCAAACGGTTGAGCCTTTTTCTCTTGTGCCTTTCTCTCCGGCATGCACTCTGAGCTTGCCGTTGAAATAGGTTTCCTTCACACTCTTTGCCTTGACTCTAATCCATTCCTCCAATCCCATCTTCTCTATCAGACACAGATTGAACAGCTTTGTGTTGTGCTGCCTGATCGATGCCTGATCCGCATAGGGGTGAAGATTATCGCACGGAAAATCCGGGCATTGATACCAAAAGGCAATACCTTTCCGTGCTGTACATCTGAAGACATCGCATGGTTCGGTGTCGCCCAAGAGGGCTATTATGCCCCCTGCATTCCTGCATCCCTCACATCTTGCCTCTTCATAAGGCAAGCCAAGCGCTTCCGCACTGGCTGCCCTCAATGCCGGGTCCTCGTTTGCCAAATACATCCGACAATTGAAACAATCCAGGCCGCACGGTGAGGTCATTTGCTGGTAGTCCATAACATGCTCCGTTAGATAGCAAGTGGGTTTGATGATGACGCTAGGAGCGCTGCGGCTCGTTGCCAATTCGCTCCCGGCAAAATCGTTCTATAGTCAAAACAAGCACAGCTAGCGCAAAATCTATCCACTCCGCGAAATGCGAGAGTCACCGATCTTTCTCTCGCAGCACGGCCCGACCTACAGTAACTTATGAACGAGCTCATGAAAGGCCACAATTCATGGATCGCTAACATCCACTGGTCCGACCATGTAGAAATACACGATGAGTTTGTCAGGAGGCACAAAGTCTTTCTCGACAAATTCATAGACTGTGGGGCTGATCAGCTTAGGCTTGCCGGGAAAGCAGAGAGAAACAATCTGATTCGGCGCTTCCTTCTTGATTCTCAGTTTGAAATCACCTATAGGCCCTTTCCAGTTCCGCCCCGTACTCAAGACATACTCGATGTGCTTCAGGTTAGCATAAACTGACACGAGACCTTTTGGTGGCGGAAAACTTTCTGCATAAGCTTTGACTTGCTTTTCGATGGCACGTCTTGTCACCTCATCGAGGCACACGTCTTTACCGCTTTCCTCATTCGCTGTAGGTATTTCTATTGTTGTGGTGTTGCGAAGATCTGCTGTATCGTAAAGAATGCAGCCTGGCATACGGCCGACGGCTGGTTTATAGGTGTGCTCAATCACAGTTTCTTTTCCTGCGGGAAAACTCTGCTGCCAAAACGCGGTTTCCGCCACTTTCCACCCTGGCCAGAAACCGTAGGGGAGAAGCTCCGCTTTTCCTTCGTCCAGTTTCGTCACTGCGGCAAGTTGATCTTTAGTCAGACGAGAATCGCCATAGATTTGTTTGTCAGATAAACCGATCTTGAGTAATTGAGCCGTGACATCGCGGTCCCCCACAACTGCTCTGCGGAAAAATTGTGTAGGTACCGGGTGTCCATTTGCCAGAACCTTGAAAGTTGCGGAAATGGTAGAGGCCCCTCCCGTCGGCTCGCGGGGCGGCACCGGAAAGGCGACCGTAGCGTCAATATCGTGATCAGATTCGTTCAGAAAACGGAATTTGACTCGCACCTCTTTCCTCGAAATTTCGAGGACTTCTTCGAGTATTCGAATGTCCTCACTCTTTATGAATGTAATTCCGCCCGCCGCCGTACGTTCGATAATTCCGCCGTTGGCGAAGGCCAAGGCTGTCGGTATGAAGACCGCTGCGGCGATGATGAGTCGGGTGAGAACCTTGCGCACCCTGACTCGCTTCAATTCGGCAAATGCCAGTTGACCGGTTCCAGACACAATCAAAGGCCCTTCTTGGAGTCCCTCTGCGAGTTTGGATGCGTTCCAGCAGTACATCTAACCTCTCCTGCGGGAATTTGGACAGCTTATTCCTTTGCTCCGTGTGCTTTGAGCAGTTCCACAATCTTGGCGTGCCGTTTCTCTTTGGCCGCCATCAAGGCTGTGTCTCCATCCTTGCTCTTAGCATTAACATCAACTCCTTTTTCCAGAAGCAGTTTGGCAACGTCGAGGTGTCCCTCGAAGGATGATCCCATCAGAGCGGTCACGCCATCGTTATCCTTGGCATTTACGTCAGCTCCTTTTTCCAAGAGCAGCCTCACGACGTCGAGATGACCCATGACAGAAGCAAGCATCAATGCCGCCGAGCCAGTACCAGACTTAACATTTACTTTAGCGTCCTTGTCAAGGAGCCGTTTCAGGACCTCAGCGTGGCCCATGACGGAAGCCATCATCAATGCGGTCACTCCCTTGTCGTCCTTAGCATTGACATCAGCCCCCTTTGCCAGAAGGCTTTGGACTTGCTTCAAGTCATTCTTACCGGCAGCCTCAATCAATGCGGCGCCTTCATCCGCACAGACTGCTGAACATAAGAAAACAATCGTCGTTACAGTGAACAGCCCCGTTTTGACTGTTGAGATTCGAGACGTGTGCATTGTATACCTCTAAAATGTTTGCAGGTTTGTTTGAGTTCTACTTGTGGCATTTCAAGCATTCAGGATTCGTGGATGACCAATCCTCATTGCTTTCGCAAAAATGTATTTACTTGCCTTTCAGGAAGGCCAGGTAATCCTCGGCAGCTTCCTGGGGCCTCTCAATCATGGGCAGGTGGCCGCAGTCTTTCATGATCTTCGTAGTGCAATTCGGCAGCCCCTTTTCCAGGACCTGAACGCACGACACATCCAGGACCCGGTCTTTGTCGCCCCAGAGCACAAGTGTGCGGGCCTTGATCCTCGGCAGATCCGGCTCCGGCGCTCCGATTTCAGCCGAGAGTTGCTTAACGATTCTCTCGTTGCTGGCTTTGTGTTTCATGGCCTCCGCCACCAGGAGCTTTTTTGCGAAGCTCGGGATTTCCGGCGGTGTATAGAACACGAATTTAAGCAGTCGGTCAAATTCATCGACCGACGAAGCGATCAGCGGATTGGGCTCCCCTCTGGCAAGTCTCTGGGCCATTTCGCTGGGCACCGGCGACTTGACCCCTGATGCATCGAAAAGTCCGAGTGTGAGCACCGTCTCGGGGAACATGACCGTGTATCGGCCCGCGATGTGACCACCCATGGAATTGCCGACGATATAGAACTTCTTGAGTCCGATTTCGTCGGCAAATCGATTCAGCCTCTTCGCTTGGTCCGCTATGCTGTAAGATGCGCTTTCCAGGCAAGAGCTGTCCCCGAAGCCGGGCAAATCCAAGGCCACCACATGGTAGACGGGTGTGACGAATTTGGCGAAACGGGTCCAATTGTCTTTGTTTGCTGCAAAACCATGGACCATGAGGATTGGCTCACCTTGGCCACCTTCGATATAGACGATCTCATGGTCGTCGACGCGAAGGCTCTATTCTTGGAGCCTCGAGGCTTTTCTTTCCGATTCCCTGGCCCACTTCACGAGCAGACCTGGAAGAGCGAAATACGCGATCACCGCAATAGCCACCGCTGCGGCTAGAACCACCACTGCTTTTTTCTTCATGCTGCGCCCTCATTATCTATTGTTCGGCGATTGAAATAGTCTCTCAAAATACCGACCGATACCGGATTGGCATAAGGCGGCATGCCCACTACCGTGCGGGCCTGCGGGTCTTAACCGATCATTCACTGACTCTCCCCACCTCAAATGGCAGCGGCGCTGTCTTTCCTAAGCCTTCTCAGGAGCTCGGCACCCATCATCCCGCTGGAAAAGAAGCGTTGCACTTAGTTGAGCATGCCGAACCATGTGGCCGAGTGTCAACGATAATCTTCGGCGTTGCCTCTCTCTTGACAAAGCTAAGCCGGTTCGTTATGTGCTCTAACAACAATTGTCACGACAACAAACCGAAATGCCCAAAGAGTCTTTTTCAGGAGCAGCGATGAAACTGAGCTTTACTCTGTTCCCGCTGGATAACTCCCCAGGATTCCTAATTTATAAGACGGCCACCATGATGAAGGCCGAACTCTCTCGAGCATTTCACACCGCAGGCTTCGCGATCACTCCGGAGCAATGGGCTGTGTTAAGCAGGCTCTGGGAAAGTGAAGGGGAGTCTCAAACTGTCCTGGCTGAGCGGACGGCCAAGGACAGGCACAATATCACTCGCATCTTGGACCTCTTGGAAAAAAACGGCCTTGTCAGGAGAGAGCCGGACCCTGAAGACAGGCGGTACCGTAGAATCTTTCTCACTGACGAAGGAAAAGATCTCAAGGGGAAGCTCACCCCTATAGTTAAAAAGCATTTGAGTAGAGCTTTTTCAGGTCTGGACCGTGAAGACGTTGACCAACTGACGAGGATCCACGAGCACATAGTCGAGAATCTCGGCGAAAGCGCACCCTGATGAATATAGCGGAATCCTCGGTTAGACTGCCAATTACTGTCATCGTAAGAGTGCTACTCGTTATCGTTTTCGGGTACGTTTCTGCGACTTTCTTGTCAGTAGAGCTTAAACCTGAAACCGAGCAGCCGATCCTGGTCATCAGCACCACATTTCCCGGGGCTGCGCCTGAAGAGGTAGAAGGAGAGGTCACAACTCGCTTTGAGGAAAACATCAGTGGCGTCTCCAACATGCTTTTCACCCAGAGTTTCACTGCCTACGGGCAATCATTCGTTGTTGTGTTTTATAAGCCCGGGACCAATCTCGACCTTGCTGCCGCCGAACTCCAGCGCAACATCGATAGAGTCAAGGATCTGCCCAAAGATGTCCAGAAGCCTCAAATCTTCAAAGCCAGCGATCGCGTAAGCCTGCCTGTGTATCAGTTCGCCTTAACAGGTGATGCTCACATTGTTACGATGTCCACCTGGGCCGACAAAGACATAGCCCCACGGATCAAGAGGATTCCGGGCGTAGGAGATTGCCAGTTCGACGGTAATAGAAATCGGGAGATGAGAATTACATTCGACCCCGAACGCCTTAAAGCCAGGCGTTTGACGGTTGAGGATATCAAGAATTTCATCGACGACACGAACCTTAACCAAAGTGGCGGCTATTTCGTCGAAGGGACCCGGGAGTGGACCGTCCGCACTCTGGGCGAGCTTCTCACCGCCAAAGCTTTCAGCAAGGTGATCATTTCCAGGCCTGGCGAACCCATAGTATACCTCTCGGACGTCGCAACAACGGAGGACCTATACGAACGACCCGATTCATACTGTCGCATCAACGGCGAACCCGGCCTCATATTTAATGTTTTCAATCAAGTGGGAGCAAACATAGTTCAAACAATCGATTCGGTTGACGGGGAACTGCAACTTCTTAAGAAAGAGTACGGCCCAAAGGGGGCTAAGTTTGAGAAGATTTATGATCAGAGCAGCTACATTCGCGATGCTGTCCAAGTCGTCAAAGACTCACTGATAGAAGCGATTATCCTGGTGCTTCTGGTCTTGTTTGTATTCTTGAAGAATTGGCGCAGCATTTTTATTGTGGCGACTTCCATTCCAGTCTCTATCGTGGGGACCTTTATCGGGATGTATTTGTTGGGGTACTCCATAAACGTGCTGTCATTAGCTGGACTGGCATTGTCGATCGGCATGATCGTGGATGACGCGATCGTGGTATTGGAGAATATTTATCGTCACCGCTATGAGGAAAAGAAGAAGATCATAAAGGCTTGCGTGGACGGCACGCGAGAAGTTGGAATGGCAGCGTTCATGAGCACTCTGACGACGGCCGCAGTTTTTGTCCCTATTCTCATGCTGCGCGGCGAAGTGGGCACGCTCTTCGGGCCGGTGGCCTTCATAATTTCGGTGGCAATCTTCTTATCTCTTTTTGACGCTTTTACTGTAGTCCCTATGCTTGCTTCCAGGTGGATGAAGGAGGAAAAGACGCCTACAGGTCTGTGGAAGAAGATAATGGCCCCGCTCAATATCCTGGATGTAATTGGAGCCAGGATTGCCGAGGGCTTGATTCAGTCGCTTACGTTTTTCCTTAGAGGAGGCTTGCGCAAGGCGATGCTCGTTGTCGCAGTCCTGGGGGTCTTTGCTTTTTCTTATTGGATTTTGCCAGGTATGGGCTATTTGCCGACAGGTGGCACGAATCTGATAAAAGTTCAGATTGAAACATTCGAAGGGACCAGTCTGGACGAAAACAGCCGTTTAATGGAGATTCTCGAAGATCGCTGGAGCCACCTAAAAGGTGTGCGGTCTGTTGTTGCCACTCCTAACAGGCTCACATCCCGCAACGTGATCTTTCTTGTTTGCGATAGAGAAGAGGACAGTGGAGTCTCTATCCAAACAATTGCCCGGCAAGCATTTGCATCTTCTGCTGATTTGCCGTTCAAAGCGGTGAACCCAATTCAATTCCCACTATTCGGCAATATTTACACCAGGTCCAATGTCGTGGACGTGCGAGTCAGAGGTGAAAACTATCAAATTATTGAAAGCCTCGTAAACCAAATTATGCACATCGGCAAAGATACTAGCGGCATTGTGTTTCATTATACCGATCTGGCCCTTCGCAAACCTGAGATCGAAATTCGTGTGGACCCCGAACGTGCAGCAAATTTCGGTTTTCGAGTGAAGGACGTTGCAAATGCCGTAGAAGCCGCGGCAGGAGGCCAGAAGTCCATAACTCAATATGATGTCGAAGGGCGATACTTTTACGTTCGGGTGATGGAGAAGGAGCAAGACTTCCAAACAGTCTCCGACGTCTCTAAGATCATCCTTACCTCATCCCAGGACAATAATGGTGCGCAGGTCCCTTTAACTAGCGTGGCGTCCATAGTCACTACTTTCGGACCACTTCAGATCAATCATTACAATTCAAAGCGTGCCGCACGCGTGCAATTCACCATACAGGATCGTCCGCTTTCGGAGGTATTTCGGGAAGTCATAACAAAGATCAACTCGACGGTAGCCCTCCCGGTAGGTTACGCGATCCTGCCATTCGGTGCGGTCAATGAGCTGCGGACACTCATGGAGGCGGTTAGATTTGTTTTTCCGTTGTCCGTGGTCGTGGTCTACCTACTGCTAGTGATGCAGTTTCAGTCTTTTTTGCGTCCGCTCTCCATTATGTTAAGTGTGCCTCTTTCCATAATCGGAGCGAACATTCTGGTGAAGGCTACCGGCGTCCACTTCGACTCGTTCACTATGCTGGGTTATATCATGATGGTAGGGCTGGTAGTAAAGAATGCCATTTTGTTGATCACGTACGCTGTTCAGCTAATGGAAGGCCATGGGGTTCAAAGAGATGAGGCTCTGGTGCTGGCCAGTCGGAGACGAATGCGCCCTATTTTCATGACGGCCATTGCTATGGTTCTAGGCATGCTGCCGTTGGCGCTCAAGCACGGCGCGGGTGCGGAGATCTATAACGGTCTGGCAATAGCAGTTGTTGGCGGCCTCTCTGTTGCCACGCTATTTACTCTGATTTTCATCCCCGTAGTCTATACATTGCTGGACGACCTGAGAAACCGTTTCTGGAAAATCCAGCCGGTCAGCCTTGATGACGAATCCGGGATGTAAGAGTGAAGCGCATTGAGTTTCGCGAACGAGTAGCTTGAATGAAATTCTCCCCTCGCCCTTCCCTCTACCGCCAGGGGAGGGGGTTTTCATGTTCCCCTCCCTTGACCGGAGGGGGTAGGGTAGGGTGATTCTTGGCGCAAATCTTTGACGCATTATTGGTACAGGCTCCGATGATGCAAAAGGCCTGACATGAACATAGCGGAATCCTCGGTCAAATATCCTGTAACGCAGATCACGCGGGTGCTGCTTGTGATTGTATTCGGATACGTTTCCGTGACGTTTCTGACCATCGAACTGAAGCCCGAGACCGAGCAGCCCGTTCTTGTAGTGAACACGTCTTTTGTGGGTGCAGCTCCGGAGGAAGTCGAAGGTGAAGTAACCAATCGTTTTGAGGAGAACATCGCCGGTGTCTCGAACATGCTCTATACTCAGAGCTTTTCACGCCACGGAGAATCTCTGATACTGGTCTTTTACAAGCCGGGCACGAATTTGGATCTGGCCGCATCGGAACTCCAGAGAAACATCGACCGTGTCCGGGACCTCCCTAATGGAGTCGACAAGCCCCAAATCACCAAAGCCAGCGACCTCGTGAGCCTGCCGATCTACCAATTCGCTATTACAGGCGACGCGGACATCGTGGCCATGACCACTTGGGCCGACAAAGACATCGCTCCACGTATCAAAAGAATCACAGGAGTCGGAGATTGTCAGTTCGATGGTGGCCGCAACCGTGAGATGAGGATTACGTTCGACCCCAAGCGACTGAAAGCCCGGCGACTGACCGTTAACGACATCAAGCGCTTTATAGACAGGAAGAATCTCAACCAGAGCGGAGGCTATTTCATTGAAGGGGACCGCGAGTGGACGGTCCGTACAGTTGGCGAACTGCTTAATACAGAGGCATTTCGCGGAGTGATGATCTCCAAGCCGGGTGAACCGATCATGTACTTGTCCGATGTTGCCGAAATCGAGGACAAGTTCGAACGTCCAGACTCGTACTGCCGGATCAACGGAGTGCCAGGGATAGTCTTCAATGTGCTCAACCAGGCCGGCGCCAATCTGGTGGAGACAATTGATCTCATCGATCGTGAGTTGGGGCTTCTCAGGCAGGAATATGGCCCGCTCGGAGTGCGGTTTGAGAAGATTTATGATCAGAGCAGTTATATTCGTGATGCAGTCCAGATAGTAAAGAAATGTTTGATAGAAGCAGTGCTGCTTGTCCTGCTGGTCCTTTTTTTGTTTCTCAAGAAGTGGCGCAGCATAGTTATTGTTGCGATCTCGATCCCGGTGTCGATAATCGGAACTTTCATCGGAATGTATATCTTTGGATACTCCATCAACGTTTTGTCTCTTGCGGGCCTGGCTCTGTCAGTAGGAATGATCGTCGACGATTCCATAGTCGTCTTGGAAAACATTTATCGCCACAGGTATGAAGAAGGTAAAGACCTTGTGCAAGCCTGCATCGATGGAACCCGCGAGGTGGGTATGGCCGCGTTCATGTGTACTCTCACCACAGCGGCCGTGTTCCTCCCTGTTTTGATGCTCAAAGGGGAAGTGGGAACTCTCTTCGGACCCGTGGCTTTTGTAATTTCCGTAGCAATCTTCGTCTCTTTATTTGATGCATTCACGGTTGTCCCAATGCTCGCCTCCCGATGGATGAAGGAAGAATCAGGACATGTCGGCATTATGAGCAAAATTATGTCGAAATTCGACTTCCTGGATGGGTTTGGCAGAATTGTGTCATACGAGATTTTACGGTCTCTGAGATTCTTCCTCAATTCAAATAGCCGGAAGGCAGTTTCGATTGCCGTAGTCCTGGGGCTGTTTGCGTGCTCTTACTGGATGTTGCCGGGTATGGGCTACTTGCCGAACGGTGGGACAAATCTTATCAAAGTCCAAGTCGAAACCGCGGAAGGAACCAGTCTCGATGAAAACAGCCGACTGATGAAAATACTTGAGGACCGGTGTAAGCAGATAAAAGGCGTCAGGCACATTGTCGCGACCCCTAGCAGAATCACCGACCGCAACGTAATATTCCTATTGTGCGACAAGGAAGAAGAGAGTGGTGTGCCTATTGAAAAAGTAGCAGGCCAGGTGGTCGAGAGTTCATCCGATTTGCCCTTTAAGGCCGTCAACCCTATTCAATTTCCTCTCTTCGGCAACATAAACACGAGATCAAATATCGTCAACATCTGGGTCAATGGTACAAACTACAAGGTAATAGAAGACATAATAAAACCACTACTGTCCGGTTTACTTTGATGTGATATCGGTATGTTAGGGCATTGCATTTTCCACTGTGACCTATGACAGTTTGTGTGGTTAAATCATATCAGTCAGTTACGCACCTAAAGTTAACGAA
>JBKQMK010000066.1:0-4990 GCA_052146735.1 Desulfomonilaceae bacterium
AGGACAGAAGTAATTTCGCCTTCAAAAAAGGCAAAATGGCGGGCAGCGCACTCTGACATATATCCGTTGCGAGATGTCCGAACGACAGGACCAGTAGTACCTTGAGGTTGAAAGTGTTTTGGACACGGGAGGCAGTGATCATTCAAAATCTCCTTCATGTGATAGGCCATCTGACTCGGTGAATATAACCCAGACTCCAGACCTTTAGGCCGTCTGATTTGCTCCGGGCTCCCCCAAAAGCTCCTCGAAATAGTCCGGCTAAAAGGCCCGGCAACGATTCAAGAATTCGTCATCTGGGGTCGAAACTGCATCATACTATGACAGGCATTGGAGGCGAAGGGTCTTTTCGCGCGGCAGCGTGCATGGCGCTCAAGTCAGGAAGATCACGGAGGGTTGCCCAACAGCATGGGTATAGGCAAAGGGCAGTGGCCAACCACTGGGGCTGCACTACACCTCGATCAGTCGGACATTGAGGGAGCATCAAAAAAATCGCGGGGACCAGATAGAATATGTTTGGCTCCCACGCTCCACGACGTTAGAAATCAGGTCCAGTTCAGATCTTTGGCTTTTTGGCGAGCAATGCCCCGAAGTCCGATTTTTTCTCCTCCAAGAAATCCCAAGCTTGAGCCACGGTATGAATGCTTGTAACGGCGTCTCGCAGGCTTGCCGGTTCACCCAGAACGTGTGTGATGCCGTTGAGCATCGCTTTCTGGAGCTTCGAAAGTGGTTTTGACTTACCGGCGAGCCACCTCAGAGTCGGTTCCAGGTCCTCCAAAATATGGGATGGGGGTTCGGGAATCGGTGGGAAATCGGTGCGGGGGGATGATAAGGTGAGCGCTTTACTGACGTCCAGCGCATTCGCCTGACGCTGGCCAAGTTTTTGCCTTTGCTCTGGAGGCAGGTCAAACGCATTGGCGATCGTGCTCAGCACCGACGTGTGGTCGAAACAGTCATTCACAATGGTCTGTTGAGGCGTGAACGGCGAAACTATGATGGCGGGCACGCGAACCCCCAGTCGATTGAATCGAAAACCACTATATCCCGGTTGGCCCTGTTGGATGATGATGTCATCGGGCGGAATCGCAGCCGGCGGTGGAACGTGGTCGTAACATCCTCCGTGTTCATCAAACATGATGATCAGCAAAGTGCTGTTCCAGTCAGGGCTATTGCGGAGGGTTTGATAAATGTTGTAGAGAAGCGCTTCTCCCTTCTGGATGTTCGAAGGACCGGCCAACTCGACAGGAAAGTGCCAGGATTCAGGGTGCATATCATTTTCGGCTCCCCAGGGGGAATCCATGTAAATTGGCTCGATGAAGGAACAACTCGGCAGACCATCGGGTTTTGAGCGTCACGGACGAATTCGTCGAGATGTCGCAACCGGAATTCCGCCAAGTAACGCCACATGACACGGGCCTGGGTCAACAAGGCAAGGCTCGTGGTTCTCCAACTAGCGCAATAGATTTTCCAGGTTATGCCCACTTCTTCCAGCAGACTGAAGATGGTCGGAGTTTCACGGTTCACGAAAAATACGCCGTTTCCACCCTCGTTGTTAACGTAACCTGAGGAGGTCCCGGAATAAAGGAAGGACCGGTTGCATAAGGTTTCAGAGGGAATCGACGCGAACCAATGGTCACAAACTGCGAAGTAATATGCGAGAGAAGAGAGAACAGGGACCGATACGGGCCTGAAGCAGTTCATGATAATTTTGGGGTCGGTGATGGAGGGTTGCACGCTGTAATTGGTCACGAATCCCTTCATTTCTGGCGGCTGAGGAGGGTCGGGAGGAACCTGATCCAACGCGGGAACTTTCGCTTCGTTGTACAGTTGGCAATACACGTTCTCATAGGTTTCTCCCGGGTCCGGAAGCGGATAGGCTAAATGGCTCTCTTCACCGACTGGGATTGGATCCCCTTCGGGCCCCGGGTTGCTCAACTTTTTTCCATACAGGCCTTCGAAATTTGAAGGTGGTTGTTGGTTGAAGGGAGCCTTGTTATTTTCCGGGTCGTACAACCAGCCCAGCATGTTATCGAACGAACGATTTTCCATCATCAAAACGACAATGTGCTTGATTTGGCTCAGCGGATTGCCGGAATTAGCCATGTGTCTCTCCTTTCACTTCATTGCTGTCCACCCGATGTACGTGCATACAGCCACTCGGTTTGCGTGGTCCCGATCCGTGTGGTGAGTTCGCCGTTTGTGGGGATTACGTAGTAGACTACTCCTTACATTTCGTGAGTCGCGTTGATGTCTGACACGAGCGTCCAGCGAGGCATAATTCTTACACTCTTGCAAAACCAAATCAGGGTGCCTCAACCCTCTTGAGCAGGCAATTTAAAACCAATATAAGTTCCACCGCTGATGCCCATCAGTGCCAACAATGTCGTATCGAAATCCGGCATGGACAGAACATCATACACTCGGCTAATGAAGATAACCGCCAAAGCAATTGTCCAGCCAAACATCTGAAACCGGTGAAAGCTAACGCCGTTCTCATCGCTGAGTATGTCATTGATAAAACCTTTCGACGGCAAAGGTTCCTCTTTGTCTTTTAGTTCTTGAATCTTGCGCTTTGACTGCTTAATCTCCGTCTCCTTCGCTGCCAAGTCTCCTTGTTTGGCAGTCATCGCTGCTCGCCGCTCTTCCAAGTTTGTCGGGACCGGGGTTGCGCTTAACGTGGCATTCAGCGTGCTTATCTCGCTACGGAGTCTTTCTGCTTCAGCCTCATCTTTCTTCTTTTGTTCTTCAAGAGTCCGACGTAGATTCTCCAAATCGTTCCATTTACTCGAATCCACGACGGCAGAGCCTAAGCCTGTGGCAGCGCTGATGCCTATTAGTGCAAGAACCGACGGTGTTAAACTAGTGAGTTCGTCTGTGAGCATCCATATGAAAACATAAGAAATGAGGACAACGAAGAACCAACAAGCCATCTGAGTGCGGCCGAGACTATAAAGCTTTCGATTGGGCCTCCCGTACTTGTCGGTCCCCTTTGGTTGTCCTCCAGGCGCTCGAATAATGTCGCTTTTGTAAGCTAGGTACCAAAATAGAATTAGCGCTACCACCACTGACACCAGAAATATCTTGACCGAAAGTCCACTGATAATGATAGGAACCATAGAAGAACCCTCTACTTTCACGCTCTCATGACGCACGGTGACAAGCACTTTACCAGCGTCTTTCGCACCGTCTTTTGTAAAAGGTCCTTCTACGAAAGTTTTCCAGACATTTCTGAACTGAGAAGTGGGCCTAAGCTGAAATCCTAACCATCCTTCAACTAGGAACGGTGGAGGAAGATCATTGAAGGCAATTCCATTGAGGCAAAGAACAAATTTCGAAACATCATTCTTTGGGGCTTCAGCCCACTTTTCAAGATTTTCGACTTCAATCCAAACTGGCTTCCTGAGCTGGACTTTCTCCCACGCGTCTTTGACCTTGAGAGGTATATCCCTCTTGCGGTCGTCTCCTTCTGCCAATTTGGGCGTTAACGTTTCATCTTTCACCTTGGGAAGCGTCACCGTATTAGGGTCCTCTGCCTTTGCCGAGTTGATCGCGAACATCAGCCAGGTTATCAGCAGAAGACAAAAGAAGCCTGGCCCCATAGTTTTATGCAGCTTGAGGTCGGTTCGCATATCTTCACCCCCCTTAAGTCGAGGTCCGATTAGGAGGAGTTGCCGCCCGCTCTGACAAGTCAGGCAGGCGGTCCTACCAGACCGTATTTCATTCACTCATAAGCATAGCCGAGACTGGAAATACTCATGGCATCATCAATTGTCTCGGCCCACGGATCGAGGACACGGTCCGCACCGGCCAACTGTGGCATTTGTCCGGGATTGGTTTGTTGCCATTTAGCCCATTCATGATCTATAAACGCGTGATGGAGACAGAAGATAGGATCGGCAGGCGAATACATGATGTCGGTCATGGTCCCGGGCCCATTCTCGCCCAAGCCGCCTGTCCACATGTGTACAGTGTTATGAACGCTCTCCAGAGCACGTGTGAATTGAAGGTAGGTAGATTTGCTTTGTGCGTCATCAAGATTAGCTTTGGTGGGAAGATCAGGGGTATCAGGATCGGTTCCAGGATATCTACTGACAATCAGAGGTGTTCCATTCAGATCCGTGACTCCATGCGGCAGAAAATCTTTGAGCCACTCCGGAACCTCACGGTCATTGACCCAATCCCAGTACGGTATGTAGAGACTCGGATCAATCACCCGCAGTTCGGCTTCCATCTTTATCAAGTAAATGCGATGCCATGGCAAGAATCTCCACGTGCCCACAGGTCCGTTCATTGAATGCATTCTATGGTCCATGTTGGCATGGATGCCCACTATCCTGCTGTAGTTTCCTTTGTTGGTGAGATTTTCAATTGCCGACCGAAATGCTTGCGGAAAATCCGGTCCGACATTCTTTTGATTCTTTCGAACAACTGCGGTGACCGCACCAGCGAGAGCAAAGAAATGTGTGGGTGATATTTCAAATGGTACCGGATTGTTGCGCGAGTACGAATAGACGCCCTTCATTTTCTGCCTCCTTCGGGTGAGCCGAAGATCTGACTGATGCCCGCCTCAATCCTGAATTATGGGTGTCAATAAGGGCCATTATCTCGGAGTCGGATCTGTGCCGGCTTTAAGCCCGCGTTGGACCCCTACAATTTGTGCCCATGATTTCGGTGGCACAGACCTTAAAGCCTTTCAGCCTGTGTATTCTCTCTAGGGTTTTACTGTTCTTAGTGAGCCAGGTTATATCGCACAGAACTAATGTACATCGGCAGGCGAGGTCATGCTAATTGGAGTGACTAACTTTCCCCCATAAATACCCTGGAGTCGGTTGTAATGCCATCGCAACTAGCAATTCTGCGCCACGGCGTACCAACTATCAATTCTGTCTGTGGAAGCGTCATCAGCAATTCGCCGTGACTGTGTGGCCAAAGAATTTTCAGCAGCAATTTGATCATCGAGAAATCGCCAGGGTCATCAGTGCATTCAATTACC
>JBKQMK010000067.1:0-23463 GCA_052146735.1 Desulfomonilaceae bacterium
ACGTGGAATTTGATGTCATAAACAGCATGCGAGGTCTTACGGTAGTTCTTCATAATACCGCAAGCCTACTGAAGTCTTCGCCTAAAGGCGAGGGATTTTCTCCCATTCCCCGAGGGGGACATTAACAGCCAGTTCTTACCATGAAACACAGATTTTTATCCCGTTATTTGTCGTACGGGGCCCATTTTTCAGCTAGGTCGGCAAGCCAAAAGGCTGCGAGCGCCATCACTACGACCGCGGCGGCCATCAACTCTTTACTTATCCCGAACTCTTGCCACAGGGTGATCCGCCCCAGAGGCGAACTCATGTAGAAGCTGCCCCAGGCCGGAAATCCCGCGGCAAACACCCAGATGCCCACGATCATGCCCAACATGAATACGAGCGCGTCCAGTTTCCCCGACACTATACCCACAACTGATGTGCCCGGGCAATATCCACCGATCACAAAACCTAGGCCGAACAAAATCCCTCCCACGAGTTGGGGCCACAAGAACGTCTTAAGCAACGAATAATCGACCAGCATCGAGTAGTCGAACAGGCCGATCCAGCTCAGGACAATTAAGCCGAGCATCGCCGTAACCATGGCTGAAAACATTACCTTCAATACCCGCATGTCCCTGAAATAGAAGATGTTGGTAAGGTTTCGGGCATCGCCGAACCCTGCCCTCTCCAAGACGAACCCGAAGAGAATTCCTACTCCCAGGGCTACCCAGAGGCTGGTTCCGGACCCGAAAGCATCCATAAGATAAAGGGGACCGCTCATGACCATTCCCTCCTGACGAAATAGGCCGCGGCAAACGCGGTGGCAAATACGGTCATCATGAACACCCAACTGCCGACCACCATTGTTGCTCCTCCGCTGAGCGCTTGCCCGCTCGTACACCCCATAGCAAAACGCGTCCCTATGCCGCCAATTATCCCGCCGCCGAAGGCCATGCCCAATCTCAGGCCCACGCCCGAGGTAGGCCCTCTGCCAATGCCCGGCCTGAACCTGCGAGCGGTTAACACGGCAATCAGCCCACCGAGAAAAACCCCGGCCACCTCTATGACCATCCAGTTTACGAAGGGGTGCTTACCATCAGGTTTGTAGAATCCCTTGTAGTACGCGTTCTGTTCCACAGCCGTTGGGGCCACACCGTGCGCAATCACTGCTGAAGCGCTTGCAACGGCGCCCGAAGCACCTAGCCCTGTTCCCATGAGATAAAACGTCAGCAAGAGCACCAGTCCCAGTGCTATGCCGGCCAGGTACGGATTCCAGAATCCCTTGGCATATTCCAAATCCTTCATACTAGCTCCTCCCGTATTCATAATTATTTCGATTCCCTGTCCTCGGTACCGGTATCCGATTCCTTTGGAACAGGGACAGGCTTCTTGAACTGCACATCTGCCCGCACTGTCTCGGGTACGCCGAGGCTTTGAATAGTGACCTTCTCAGATACCATCTCTTGCCAGAGCTTCGGAGATGGATCGTTCACCGGCAAATCCGTCGGGCATGGCCTCAGCCACCTCAAGCCGAACTGGAACATTCCTGCTACGAGAACAGCGATCAAAGCCACTATCACCGCCGTCACCAGGCCCGCTGTTATCATCCGACCTCGTTTATGGTTCAGGGAAACCTGTGTCTGGACTGGCTCATTTTCGGAACTTGTCTCTGCCGCGGTCGGCTGCACCTCCGGTTCATCTTCTGTCGATGCCTCAATGGCTTCATTTTTTGGGGAACCGCTGTTTTCTTCTTCTCCCATGGTTCTATCCTTTCCGTTCAACGCAAACTGTTTCGCGCCGGTCTCAGGCTAAGATATTATCTGAGGAGGCGTACCAGAAAAAATAATGAGTGCTCTCAGACTCATGCCGCCTACCAACACACACAAGTCCGCGCCCACAACAAGGTATTTGGACATCTCGCCATATTCATAGTATTCGACGATGCTCAGCACAAATGGGACAATGATTCCCACCGTCACAACCAGCGCCCAGAAGTACGGACTCAGGAATCCCGAGAGCAAAATATTCGCAGACGAGGCTGCCTCAACAGAACGTGTCAATGACATGAAAATAAACAGCATGAGCACAACAGCTTCGACCGCGAGAAATATGATGTGCCCGAGTGCGAAATTCGACAAAGTTCGGATCGTGCTGATATCGATGATTGCCGCACCGATCATGGCGACCGCCAGGCCCGTGGACACTGCCGACGCGATGAAAAGCACGGGCATAACCGGAGTGTTCCAGAAGGGGACACCGTTAACCACAGCAATGAGCACGCCGGTATATCCCGCTGTACTGACCGCGAGAACGCTCCCTATGGCTTCGAGAAGACGCACGTATTTCTTCGCGTACCGGCCCACAAACGATATTTCATTGAGCGCGGCGGCATATAAGAGCGCCACAGGAATGAAAGCCGACAGAATTATAACGCCCCACGAGATCGCGCTCGTAAGGTTGCTAATGAGGTATAACTGGCGCCAAGGCTGCCAGAAGCCGGCTTCGAGGTCAAATACCAGGCAAGCCGTGCCGACAATCACGAGAGGCCCGGCGGCCAGCGACCCCGCCCGTGCCAAAGCTTTGGACCAATCAGGAGCCAGAAGATCGCAAGCCACGGCAGCCAGGAACGCACCCGAGCCCGCGCCGGCCAGAAAAAGATACGTGATGATAAGCCATCCCCACGCGCTTTCAGGCATGGTCAACTCCTTTTGTAGAAAACTTTGGGACGCGTGTTGAGGTCCGTCCTCAGCGGCTCAGCCCTGTGCTGTGCTATGAACCGGGAAATCCGGCTGTTGGGATCGTCGAGGTCTCCAAATATCCTCACCTGGGTTGGGCACGTAGTCACGCAGGCGGGTTCGCCTCCCTTTCTAACCAGGTCGATGCAAAACCAGCACTTGACTACAATGCCCTCGTGATGGTCAAGGGAACGCACCTTGTAAGGACAGGCCTCTATACAGTACTTGCAGCCGACGCATCGGTCGCGATGAACCAGCACAACCCCTTCCGGCGAAGTGTAGATCGCGCCTGTGGGGCAGACCCTTTGACAGGGGGCGTCTTCGCATTGGTTGCACTGCACGGGAATGAACTCTTTGTCAAATGACGAGTTGGCTCCTCGTTCTTTTTCCTTTATCCAGTTGAAGGCTTGGCAATATTCCAGTGTCTGCTGATTCTGGCAGGCAACGCGGCACGAATGGCATCCGATGCATTTCGTAGTATCTATAGCGATTCCATAGCGAGGCATCTTTATCTCCCGCAAGGTTCTAAGTCGGCTGGAAACGTTCGTTTATTCTCAGTGCTTCTTCCGGAACTTGGCCCCTGGAAGCAACTTAGTCTCTGCGCCAATTGAAGAGGCACCCAGCCCTAAGTCTTTTCCACTCTGACAATGATTTCTCCCGACATGCTGTGTCCCAGGACCGGCTCAAAGTACGTCGGCAAAAAGTCGTTATACGAAATGCCGTACCCAAAGCCGGTGTGCAGGTTCCTGGAGAAAACCCCATAGCCGCTTGGAAGGAAGACGCAGTCCGGATGAATCCCGTCTGTCACCCTTGCCCTGGCTCTGCCCTTGCCGACCGACGAGCTGACGGTCATGCAGTCACCATCTTTTATACCGAGAGCTTTCGCTCTCTCCTTGTGAATCCAAACCCTTCCCCAGTCGTTGAGAGTCGTGATTTCCTTTAAGTAGGGTTGGTTGATCGTCCTAGCGTGGGTGTGATGCGCCTGCTTGCCATGAATGAGGCGGAATGAGTGAGGATCCTTCTTGTCCGGCATCACAAGCGGCTCCTCCCAGGCCGGCACCGCTTGAAGATTCAGGTCTCGCAGTGTGGATGAAACGAATTCGAGCTTGCCGCTCGGCGTCGCGAATTCGGGCTCGCCCGGCTTCCATTTGCCTCCCAGATCTATCACTCCTTCTTTCTTCAACTGTTCCAGGGTCACGCCCAGATGAGCGAGCGCCGCTCTGTTCCAGTCGTCCAGTGTGAAGTCGAAATACTGGCCTATACCGAGATGCGGAGCCATCTCCCTGAGAATGTCCATTAGGGGCTTCGTGTCGTAAAGGGGTTTGATCGCGGCCTGTCTTATGGCCACCTGCTTACTGTCGTAACAATGGTTGTTGTGAACAACGTCGTCCCGTTCCAGGTAATAAGATTCCGGAAGAATGTAGTGGGAAACGGAAGCAGTCTCGGAGAGCACATAGTCGAAGCTGACCAAAAGGTCCAACTTCCTGTATCCCTCAATAACCCTTGCGGGGTTGGGATTGGTTCGCAGGGGATTGTTGTGGTAAACAAAACCGGCCTTCAGTTTACCCTCAAATGCCAGTTCCGGGATTGCGTGACACATGCCGTGACCCATGGGAGTCAGAGGATAACGCTCCGGATCGCTGCTCCCGTCGACCATAGGGCCCTCGACTTTCGGAGGCGTGGGAAACTTGGCAGGATCCAGTTTCCCCAATTTGGCCTTTGGAGGCTCAAAGAGCCCGCCTAATTGATTGTAATTCCCCATGAGGCCGTTGACGCAGGCCACCGCTCTCACGAGCTGCAGGCTGTTCTTGTACTGCGTGCCCATGGCGCCATGATATCCAACGTGGATCACGGCCCTTGGCGCGGCACCGGCCATCTCTCTTGCAATGTCGACTATGGTGTCTTTCGGCACTGAGGTCTTCTCTTCCGCCCAAGCAGGGGTGTAGGGTTCCACCTGCTTGGCAAATTCATCGAACCCCTCGGTGAACTTTTCGACAAAGGCCTTTTGATACAGGTCTTCTTTGATCATCACATGAGCCACAGCCAGCATCATCGCCAGATCCGTGCCCGGCCTAATTCGTACCCACTGGTGTGCAGTTGCGGCCGATTCGCTGTACCGTGGATCCACCGCAACTATACGAGTCCCGCGATCGCGCGCTGAAGCCAACTCCCTGAGCTGTCTCAAGTGCAAGCCCGCTCCAGGATTACGTCCCAACAGCATGATGAACCGCGAGTTCGCGAAGTCATGTTCAGGCTTGGCCGACCCTACGGTGAGCCACCAGCCTATATTCCTTGGCAGAAAGCACGTGGTCGCATGCGAGAAGACGTTAGGTGATCCAAGCGACTGCATGAACATGTGGCCCAGAGCCGCGTTCCCTTCAGGGTACTGAAGCCAGAAGAGGGACTCGGGGCCGTGTTCTGCAGAGATCTGCTGTACTTTTGCCCCGATCTCGCTGGACGCCTGCTCCCAAGAGATGGGCTCAAACTTGTTAGGCCCAACCCGCTTGAGGGGTGATTTGATCCGATCCTTGCTGTAGACCTCATGCAAGAGAGCGTGTCCCTTCGCGCAGACGCGGCCCATGTTGTTACCCGCAATAGGGTTGCCCTCCGCTTTCCATATTCGGCCGCCTCGCGTGTACACATTGATAGCGCACCAATTGCCGCACCCGTCACAGAGGGTTGGCGTCATCTTGACCTCAGGTGAGCTTTTCTCTTTGGATGCCCACGAGTCAAGGCTCATATAGGAGCCTGCGACGAGAGTAGCCCCGCCGGCCGCGGTGCTGACGAGGAATTTTCTGCGGGTGATGCCTTGCCTTTTCATGGAGCCTCCGCCGAGGTACAAGATCTTAAATATGAGGTTATTTGAATATTAATATTATGTCAAGAGATTTCTGGCGCTGCGAAGCAAAAATTCTTCGCGGAATGACTGAAGAATAAAACCGCTCGACTGCCCAAGAAAATAGACCGCTTATGCCCATCCACCAGCAGGTGCATGACACCAGAACGCATCTCTGCTCGTCCACTTATTCCATTAAATCCTCATAAGCCCAGTACTAAGGGTGTAAGGGAAATCCCTTTTCCGAAGGAGGAATGTAGGCAAGCGGGAAGTGGCTCGGAACTCCGATAAGGCGTCGGTCCGTTTCTAGAGCACAATGGGCATAACACTATTGCCGTTTGAAATGGTCCCAACCACGGGGAATAAGATCCTGTCGACTACCGTCAATTCTCACCAATTCCATCCCAGGACGCGCAATAAACTTGCCTATAGGGAACAAGTCCCGGCCCTCCGATTCAAACTGCTTCTGAAGATCTCCGATCAATGCCGGCTCAACAGCAGCGAGGAGCACGTAGTCCTCACCACCGTCAAGTACCCAATCAAGAGGGTCTTTCCCAATAGCCCGTGCGGCCTGAGACAACATTTTCCCCATTGGAAGCTGAGACTCGTGGACCACTGCGCCCACCCCCGAATCGCGGCAGATATGAAGCAAATCGGAAGAGAGGCCGTCAGAAACGTCGATGGCTGCGGTGCAAGCGCGGGAGCGCGCCAGCAAGCGACCTTCTTCTATATGGGCTCGGGGTTCAAGATGCGACGTCACAAGTGGTCGGGCCATCTCACGCGTCATTTCCGGCGAGCCCAAAAGAATATCCAAGCCTGCTCTTGATTCCCCCGTAGGACCGGTGAGCACTATGATATCGTTAGCGCGGGCAGTGTGGCGAAAAAGAACCTCATCGACAGGTACCAGGCCCGTAACCGCAATATTTATTGCGAAGTCGCTCTTGGAGCCGGTGGTGTCTCCGCCGAGAAGGTTGACCTCAAAGGTCCGGGCAATATCGGCCATTCCCCGGTAGAGTCCATCCAGCCATTCCAGGTCTATCGTTTCAGGTATGGCAAGACTGACGAACGCGTCGCGCGGTATCCCTCCACATGCGGCGACGTCCGAGAGGTTTGCAGTAAGAGCTTTGGCGCCGATCACCTCTGATGAGGCCCAACTCATAAAGAAATGCACCCTCTCTATCATAAGATCTGTCGTTATCAGCAGGTGCTCGGGTCCCCCTATTGAAATCACAGCGCAGTCATCCCCGATCCCCTTCACCACTCCCTCGGAACGGAAACTACCCAGGGGAGCTATCCGGTCGATAAAGCCGAATTCTCCGATCTCTTTGAGTTTCAGAGGATGCTCCTTTTGTCGGGGGGAGGCGTGCAATGATGCGAACTTGGTCAGGGAGGCCGCCCGTACTAAGGACCGTATCAAGACTTTTTCGGGCCCAGTATTCCGCCGGCTTCCGTTGGCGCTCCGGCCAAACGCTGGAGCGAGCGTCTGCGCGAGGATTTACGCCGCCACTTTCGCTGAAGCCAGAAGCCCTGCTCAGGACTGATTCGTAACCACTGTTCGAACAAATCGTGGAACTGCTGGCTGACCGTTGCCAAATCGAGGCGCCGCTCCCCGGTTAGTCGCATGCGGACTTCCTCACCGAATGTGCTCTGGTAGCGGCCGTCCTCTCGGCGGTACGTGCAGAGAGGCAGAATGCGAGCGTCCCCGTCAATGGCAATCTTGGCGAAGACTTCATTAGCAGGCGCCTGGGTCCCAAAGAAATCGACAAATATCCCTCTCTCCGGATCTCCCCTTTGGTCGGCCAAAAAAGCCACCATTTCCCCATCTCGGAGAAACTGGATCATATCTTTCACGATGCCCTTGTGAGGAAACGTCTTGATTCCTGTCTCAGCTCCCGCGCGACTGAAAAAGTAGCGGGAAAGAAAAGGATTCTTGAGCCCTGTCACGATCACGTTCAGCCGGATACCCAGGAATTTTACCGTAGCCGCGCTGACTTCAAAACAGCCGAAATGAGAGTTCAAGAGACAGATGCCGTCATTTCCCGGCATCATAGCCAAATTGAACGCGAGCCTCCCCTCTAGGGCTATGCGTTCAGCCATCTCCTCTTGGCTCCACCGTCTTATGCGGATGAATTCCACGGCTACCAACCCTACATGCTCGAAACTCTTACGGGCGGTGCGGACAATCCAGTCGCGTCCATGTTCCCGGCCGAACGCTATGGTAAGGTTTTCTAGGACAGCTTCGCGGCGGTCCGGTAACAGAACGTATATGAGTCTCCCGACGAAGCGGCCGAATGCAAGGGCCGTGTGTTGCGGAAGCAGGTTGAGGACCTCTTCCAGGAAACGGACCACTAGGAAGACGGAATAATCAATAAAGAGGCTGAATTTAAGTTGTCTTTTCATGTCGTGTTGGGTGTCCATCAGGTAACCACGTCATTAGGAGTTGATGAAAGAAAATCCGTGACCTCAAAAAGCCGCATTTTACCCTTGAGTCCCTTCAAGGCCCTGGACCCAACCTTCTGCAGTGCAAATAAGTTCTCTTCCTGAATCTGATCAAAAGTTTCCGGGCCGATGAGGATCTGGTTAGGGTCCGCTGCCTGGCAAATTTTTGAGGCCAAATTTACGGCGTGTCCCAGGATTGTGTAATCCATCCGCTCCTCTGATCCGAAGTTGCCTACGATGGCATTGCCGGTGTTGATCCCGTACCGAACCTGGAAACGTAGTCCCGGGTCCAGTTTCTTTACTTCCTGGACCAGCTTTTCGCGGAGACTCAACGCCGAACGGACTGCCCTGACAGGCGCATCCGCTTGTGGGAAAGGCGCGCCGTAGATCGCCATCGCAGCGTCGCCGATAAACTTGTCCAGTGTACCCTGTTCCTGGAAAACTATCTCGTTGACCGTCATACAGAAAAGGTTGAGGATCTCCTGGAGCTGTTTGGGAGTAATGGTCTCACACAGGGTGGTAAATCCGACTATATCGCAAAAGAAAATCGTCGCCACAGTTTCTCTAACTTGCAGGTCGGCCGCCCCTTTGAGGATAAGATCAACCACCTGGGTTGAATGAAAGCGGCTCAGATTTTGGCGGATAATCGCACGATTTATTGCTTCTTCATTTAGCCTTTCGGTGAGCTTCCATCGCTGTATCGCCAATGCGGTCTGATGCCCGATTGCTGTCAAGAGATCCAGGTCTTCGGCCTGGTAACCGGCCGCGATATCAAGGCTATCAACATAAATTACTCCTAGAATCGTCCGCTCTTCCCAAATAGGTGCAGCCATCACCGACCGAATTCCATCGATAACCACACTATCTCCCATGTCGAAGCGAGGATCTTCAAGCGCATTGTCCGTCAGGATGGCAACGCGATCATTAAGGATGCGGCCGATGATGGTATTGCTGACGGGCCTGATGTTCCCTTCTTCTGCCGCGGCTCGCTCTTTTTTGGGTACAGGGGCTTCCTCCCCGTCTCTGAGCAGGATCGTAGCCTGCGAAGGTGAGAAGATGTCAAAGATCTGATCCATTACGTAATCCAGGATCTCGTCGAGGTCTTTAGTGACCACCAGTTCTTCGGTGATCCGGTAAAGAGTCAACAAATTCCGGTTTAGACGTTCTCTTCTGACTCTCGTGGGAACTCGTTTGACGTGCCCCGTGGCCTCGGAAAGATAACTGCTGATCATGCCGAGCGGTTTGACTATTCTCTCTGTCTCATGTTTGTGGATGAATGGCTCCTGGTCGAGGCGGGTAAGATCCAAGATCTGGGTTTGGGCGAGGCCCGGAGGGACTTCAGGCGACCCGACCGGGCGAAAGAGAAGCCTAAATGGTCCTATCTGGATGACATCTCCAGCTTTGATGTGACGCCGGTTCTTGATCTTGCGCCCGTTTACCCACGTCCCATTTCTGCTCTCCAGGTCTTTTGCAACGAACCTCTTCCCCTCACTGAGGATCAGGCAATGATTTCGGGACACCATGCTGTCCACCAGTCGCAGATCGCATTTTTCGTGGCGACCCACAAGGGTTTGATGCCCTGTAAAGCCTTCTTCCACCTCTTTGCCGTCAGGCCTGATTATTACAAGATTGAACATTGTGGTCAGGTATAACCGGGGAAAGTCAGCCGAATGCCACGGCTTCTATGAGCTTGAGCAGATTGTTCCTCGACTCGTCGCTGATGCTTGAGATTTCAAAGCCAGACACATAATAGCCTTGAGGGTTCTCTCTTCTCGTCCAGCGGCAAGTCACCTCGAATATCAAAGGTGCTCCCTTAACGTAATCGGATGCCTGAATAACGAGAGTCTTGGTTGCATTAACATCCACCTTCACGCCGAACAATTGAACCCCTGTTTCATTAATATCCTGGACCAGCCCCAGAAACCTCTTAGTCTCTGCGTCGTAAGCGGGGATCTTGAAAAGCACGTATTTTCTCTTGGACTTTCGACGGTCTTCCACCGCCGACTCAGTCGAACTCTCGTCGCTCATCTTCCTCTCCCGGGGGCCATGCGCTTCACATCAGAGCCAGCCACCATTGCTGAAGGATACTGCTTTTGGGCCCCGAAGAATGCCCTTCCACAACACTTGACGCCCCAATCCTTGTTGGAAACGGATCGTTTGCGATTCCGGGTTCTAGCCACGTTTCGCTCTTGTCTGCCTGCCTGTAAGTTTCCGAGCATCTTCTTTAAGTGTATTTTCAAGCATGCGATTAACCGATCGGCTGACCAGAAACCGGAACGATCGGATCACGTTTTCGGGATTTGCTGATCTGCCCAGCCGTTTCGCAAGAGATCGTCCAGCCTTCACGATTGTCGTGGCCTGGCGTTCAATAAGCCTTGAGAAGGCATCGGCATCCTTTATTTCAAGTTGCCGGAGGATCGGCGGACTGCGATCAGGCAGCCCTTCGGCCTTCCGAACAGCGGATTTATACCTTTCATAGCGTGTAAGGATTTGATGAAAGGCAATCAACGGATCGTCTTCAGAAGATGACATCTTCCTGTCCAGATAGTCGGTTACCTCCATGAGGAAGCGGACAGACTCTGGGTGTGCACGAGACATGCGCTTGACTACATATTCCAAAACCACTTTCATTGCCAGCGCAGCAAAATCGACTGTGACGTTGTCTTGGAATCGGGCCCGCACCTTTTGGAGCTCGTTGGCTAACGCGCTCACTGATCGCTTTGAAATTTCCCATTCCAACGTAAGGATGGTCTCCTGGAGTTTCCGGAGCGGGAACGAGTCGGCAGCCTGTAGCGGAGATTTCCGGGGGTGGACAGCCGCCTGAGAAGCGCCTGCCGGTCCTTGCATTGACGTTTGATCAGCCTGGGCCGTTTCACTTAAGAGAGTGCCCATGTGGCGTGACATCTCTTTAGCCATCGCATCGTCGTAAGAGAACGCGGACTCGGGCCCTATCCCAGTGCCAGAAGCCGGAACTGTAGAAGTCCGTTGGGCAGTCCGCTTTTTGCGAGGCGGAGCTGTGGCTGGGACCTCGTTATATTCTATGAATTGCTCTGCTTCGCCGCCGGATTCGGCCACTTTTACTTCCAATTGTGCCGTCTCCGGGGGAGGGGTCTCGGGTTGCTCTACAAAAAGGGTATCCACGGCCAAGTCTATTGCCCAGTCGGTTTCCTCATCTCCCGAGCTTATAGATGCCGGTGACCCCTTGAATGCCGTCATGAATAGAGTGTCTACAACTTCGTCGAGGGAGGGGGTTTCGGACGTTGGACCCGACGCGGTTACTGCGGAAGGAGAAGAGGACGGACTTGGGCTCACGGGGTCCGTTGCGACACGATGTTCTCCAGATGTGGGCGCCTCAACGAAAAACGTATCAACCGCAATGTCAATAAGTTGATCCAGATCATCGGTTTCGTCTCGCTTGGGCATGAACTTGTCCGCCGCGGCTATTAAGCTCTGAGTTTATGATGGACAGATTTAATTGTAATTTTACTTACTTCTCGCAACGTATCAAACACGCCTGCACCCTGCAGAGCGCTGGCCATCATGACCGGCGCCGGGTTCTTGAGCATCGAGTTCAGGTCTTCTTCCATGGTTTCCTTGGATAAAACCGGGATAACGCTCCCTTCCAAGTCTCGTTTGTTAAATTGAAGGACTAGAGGGAGTTCGTCCAAGTCGAGCATGTCGTCAGCCAAGTTTTCACGGAGATTCTGGAGGCTTTCTCTATTGGAGGCCTGCTGCACCTCCATTGAGTCTGCTACAAAAACGACTCCGTCTACCCCTTTCAAGACCATTTTCCGGCTTTCGTTGTAGAGTACTTGGCCCGGCACCGTGTAAAGTTGCACCCTTATGCTGAAATCCTTGATCTTTCCCAGTGATAGTGGAAGGAAATCAAAGAAAAGCGTTTTGTCACCCCGAGTGTCGATCGAAATCATTTTGCCCATGAACTGGGCGCTCATTCTTTCATTCACGTAGAGCAGATTAGTGGTTTTGCCGCACCTGCCTGGACCGTAGTACACTACCTTGACCTGGATTTCCTTTGCGCTCTTGTTTATAAACGCCATCTTACGCCTCCCTTTTCGGGAGTTTTTTCTCAAGCACCAGAACCACCTCCGCTATTTTCAGACGCAAGAGCCCGAGGGAGAGAGAGTTACTGAAAATAGTGACGATTATGTACTCCGGCCCTACTCGGCTAAAGTGGAACGACTCGTTATGTCCTTTGTAAAATAGAAGCACAAAATCCTGTTCCCCTATGAGACGTGCAATTTGTTCGGTGGCGGCAAAGTTAGCCGCTGCCACAGCAGCCAGGGAGACCGCGTCCAGCTCAATCTTGTTGCCTATATTGAGGATCAGAGAGCCGGCGGTATCGATGATCATAAGCGACGAAATCCCCTCGGTCATGATCTCTCGAGCCAGATAGCTCCTGACGTCATTCAATATATCGACATTGATAATGATATCCGCGCTACGGCCGGTCTTGATTTTTTCGACTTTGTCCAACTCTTGCTCCAGGACGACTTTATCCAGGAAGCTCTCACGGGCAGACGCAGGCCGTTGGCCGGCAATCTCCTCCAGCCTCATGAGGCCGGCGGTGAAAGAAGCAACCAATTCACGATCCGGCAGCCCCTCTTTTGTCAGCGCCTGGAGCATTTGCGAATGTGGGCCCAGACGATCTTTCAGGTCCTTGTTTCCTAGATGGTCTGCCGCGGAGTTGAGAATGTCGAGGACCTTCTCGACCTTCAGGACCGATTGGGAATAATCGTCGGGTTGGGCCTCGAGATCCTGCACCAAACGTCGGGCATTATCTATATAGGCCCACAAGAAGGCAGGCAATTTCCCGAGGATCTCAACTTCCTCCGAGCCTTTGAAGATATCGTCAAAACCAAGATCATGTGACGGCATTTCTGTTCAGTCCTTTGGTAGAAGGCTACATTCGGCGCTGGCCAACACTGAGTTCAATCTCTCAGCGACCGGGAGCATCAAGATTCTCCTCTAGTTGAATACGCTGCTTGAGTTGACGTGTTCGGCATCGGGACATAACTGTTCCCCCCAGGGGGTCTCCTGCACAGTGACACGTATGAAACATTAGCACATTGTCAGGTTTTTTTGGAGGGGTAATCGGAAAGTGTTCCTGATTTTCTCTTCTTAGGACATGGATTTTAACTCGAAGTCCCCTGACATGCGGTACATCAGCGGGCCATTTATGCTCCACTTTTGGTCTCAGCAATCCGTCGGGCTTGTGTTGCTACCACTTGCGAAATGTTCTTGCTCTTGGCCAACTTTCTCAGATCCAATTCTCGCAGATGGGGTAGAAACTGCACGACTATGGGAATCGGGGTCTTGGAATTGGAGGCCAGATTGAACTTGATATGATACAGCTTCGACCACTCTTTTGTATTGGCTATCTGTCGAAGCACGTCTTCGCAGACATGCTTCGACTTGCTGATGGCCTCTATCTCGGACTCTTGAATCTTGGGTGACCTGACCGCAGCCAGAGCAACCATCTTGTTAGGATCGCGGACGAGGATGTCCCGGGCCTCCCGGTTCCCCAAAAAGGCAAGCTTCACCTTTTCGGCCACTCCCATTCCCAATATCTGATGGTAAAGGCTTTCATACTGGCCCTCCGACAACTCCCATTCAGGAAGTTCACCTGGCTTGGTAACCCGTGTAATTTCCTGCGGAATCAATCTCATCGCGTCGATGAAAAACTCCGACAACGCCTTGTCTACGGTTATCGGAAATTGTTGATGTGCAGGACGTACGAGAAATCTAGTGCTACGCCATGCGATCATTGCGGCCATGGCCTCTAGCGGCCCTTCTTTGCCTTCCACACTCGCATGGAGAATTCGGGTACGGTCCCTGAAGATCTCGCCCGACCCTTCTTCGCACAGCAGCGACACCGCCATGGGGACCGGCGAACCTTCCAGAGCTGAAAGCACTTCGAGAATGTCCATGGCCTCCGGACTTCCGGACATCAACCTGAGCCAAGTCTGCCCCTCACCCGACGTACTTGGTCCTGCTGCAGCCTTGAGGAGTAGTTCTTCAGCTATTACGGGGTCGACGTTTTCCACGTGAAAATGAGTGCGCAGGGAGTACCGAAACTTCAGATCAGGGACCTGCAAGATCGCCTCAATTGCCGCTTTGCCTTCCAAGGATCCCAAGACAGCCCCTATTACTCGACCCCGTCTGAAGAAAACCCGTCCGGATTGCTTCACGGCCTCCAAAACTATCGTTCCCGACCTGGCGCCCTGGGCCGCGGCGCGGATGAGTCCGGCCAGCCCGCAGAAGCCCAGCGGACCTTCCACCTTGATTTCCCCCTCACCCTGGAGAAGCGACTCCTCAATACCGTCGATCCGCTGCCTCAGCACCGGTTCGTCGCTCACCAACTCGGCAATTCTGGACGCCACCGAGGGGCTTTTCTCCAGGAGCTTCCGGTTATCCATGACTGTGGCCAGCATCTGCGGGCTCTGCCAATTGTCCAGGATGTGGAGGGCAGTCTCCTCCAGGATAGTTGGGGACGAGACAGCCACCGTAATCAGGGATTCATCTCGAACCGCTTCCCGTATTAGGAAATCCATGACAGACGGATGCAGATCAGATCCAAAACCCTTACGGTAGGTGGGGATATCGAGGGAAGCAAGTGTGTTCTTAGCTTCTTCTCTTATCTCCTGCGATTCATCGTGTGAAAGGTAACTAAGCAGGACCAGCTTCTCGGTTGTAGATACCGGCACCTTGCCGCGTGCCGCCTTTAGCCTGATGTCGTGGTCGGTGGATGGATTTAGGTACTTGTGGACCGTCTTAGAGATCTTGACCCTTAAGGCTTTGCGGACCAGTGGATTGGCGTCAGATTCAAGGGCTTCACGAGCCTGTTGATCCTCACTGAAGACCAGGCGAACCTTCTCTAGAATAGGCAGCGTAACTACGTCCTGCCCCTCGAAGAGATCGTTGATCAAGGCCAGTTCGGAAGCGATCCGCTCCGTCACGGTTACACCTTCGTCGAGCAACCGCATGGCCTCGATAATGAGATTTTGCATTCCCGCGTGGATCACTTCGGGAACTTCTTGGCCGCCCCGGTTGATGGAAAAATGGGCGTTGGGCCAAGCTAGTATCTGATATGCCGCGTCCATGCCGGCCAGGCCCCCAACAAAAGCATTGACGATTCTCCCCCGCTTGAAATGGAGGTCTCCCTCTTCGCCATCCCGCTTCAGTCGGCACACGGCCTGTTTCGAGTTCATCTCGAATATCTCTGATATCTCAAAGATATTCATTGCTTTGAGATGCCCATCCACTGTCCAGCCCCTGCTGGCTTCGTCTTCGAAGGGATCGACATCCGGCGTGTGCTCGAGAGCAGCCATCACTAGATTGAGTGTGTTAATGTTTATCCTATTGCTGAAATCTCCCGGTGGAGCATGCACATACCGAAACGAAGCATCTATCCACCCGAAAGCCTTGTAAACAGCTCCTAGGCCGTCGTCTTCCCCCGCCACAGCGCCGATCACTTTTCCGCTTTCGGTGTACACCGTCGCGGTTTCTTCCGCGCGGCTCAAGGTGATGTGAACTGTGCGGTTGTTGTGATCGATGGCCTGCAGCAACTCTCCGAGCCCGAGCAGCCCAATGTTTCCAGCAACCCCTTCGCCCTCGGCAGGGGCGCCTGTTTCCGCTTTTTCCCCCAAACCGAGCTTTTCTATCACCTTAAGGACGATTTCCCGGATCGGTTCAGGAAGTTCCGGTCGATCTGGCCGGTTGAACCAATTTCGGGCGGCAGGGATCAGATTCTTTCTGGCCTGCGATGATATTTCGGGATCAGTGTCCCGAGACAAGTAGCACAGAATTATCAGAGTATCGTGTAAAGTGAACTCCGCTTGCATGGCCGCTGCCTGCAACTTCTTTTCCCGAGAGGCTTTGGCGCCTATGAATCCCGCTAGGCGTGACCCTACGGATACTATTTTTTTTTCACCGTTTGACATAGAGGTTGGTGAACCTTGATAACGCAACGTTGAAGGCACGAATTGTCGCGGATATTAGGAGTCAGAGGCTAATTTGTCAAGATTGCAGAACATCCTAGCGCTTGCCACAAAGAGTGTCATTGAGTATTGTTACCCATCGTGGGCTACGTGAGGAGTCCCCGAAGCAGAGGTTGGCATTAAGCCCCACGACTTTACTCAGGGAATAGGCCGCATGCAGCGGCTTCCCACATTCCCTGTTCCTATGAGAAGACAACTGATCAGCCCTTGAAGGTCACGCTCTATGTTAAGCTGGCCATGGTTCCGAGCTAAAAACGGAACATGCACTCCCCAACGCGAATCTGCAACCCTGACTGCCTGCCGGGGAATCTCAGCAGCCCTGCCTCGCCCGGTTGATCGTGGGCGAAATGATTCCCTATGCAGAATAGCAATCCGGGATAAATCAGCGAAGAGAAGACGCCCGAATGAGACGGGGTCTCATGTTGCACGGTCTGGCATAAGACTCCTGCTCATCGGAGTCTGTGCTGTGATCGCGGCAGCCGGCTGCGGGAAGAAAGTCGTTCGCCAAGGAATGCCGTTTGAATTGGATAGAGTGTTCACTGGGATCCCGTCCCCCAAGGAAGAATCGTGGAAGGAAAAAGGGGTCCGTTTGGCCAAAGAAAAGGACTATTCGAAAGCCATCGAAGCCTTTATGCAACAAGTGGTCGATGAACCGGAGAGTTTTTTCGGCTTCAACGCCATTGCGGTCTGCTACAAGAACTTGGGTGACCATTCCAAAGCAATGAAAAATTTTGAGAGAGCTTTTGAATTTACAGAGTCACCGGAGGAGAGAGCAAAAGTGCTCGCCAACATAGGGAACCTCTACTTCTCCGCAGGCAAGCCGCAAGTGGCACTCGGTTATTACAAAGAAGCAGCTTCGGAATTCCCGAAAGATCCCTTGTACCTTATTCTTATCGCCCGAACTTTTGTAGTACTCGACGACTACGAGCGGGCCAAGAGGGTGCTGGCGGCCGCTGAAAAGGTTCATAAGAACCTCGAGAAATACGAACGTGGTGAAGACAAAGGGCTGGGATCATATCTGGCGGCACATTGCTACCTGGCCCTCAATGACGAAAACAAAGTTTTCGAATATCTGGAGAGTGCTCTCAGGGCCAACCCGGCTAGATATGTCCCTCGGATTGAAAAAGATGCTGCGGATGAGAAAAACCTTTTGTACACATTGAAGGACGATCCATTACTCAAGAAGACCATGGCAAAGTATTCTGCGAGGGCCGAGCGTGCCCCTTCGCCGGATTAGCAGTATGGTGTTGCGTTTCAGCATCTCCCTGCCCAATACAATCATTTCCGGGTTCCGGCGTCCGCGAAAATGACCGCGGAGCAATCGTTAGGTTGCGGCGAGCCTAAACGGTAAATTCTCGATGATTTCTATCGGAAAGTCTCAGATTCCCGCTCATCACACAATGGTTAAGTTCCAATGAGGATTCCTCTGGACAATGCCTGTAATCATGATAATAATTGAATGAGAACTGGTGGGCGAGTGGCCCAAAGGAAGTCACTGCCGGAGTGTGGTTTTGCCAAAGGAGTCTATGAGGCAAAGATTTGGCGGACTACTTGACAGCGCCGGACAGATGTTCTGGGAACTTGACAGAGGCTTCAGAGTAGTCTTTGCCAATGACCTCGTAAAGAGGATTTTCGGAGACCCGATCGGTCATGTGTGTTACAAGTTTATGACCGGGAGCGATGAGGTCTGCCCGGCATGTCCGGTCCAAAAGGTCTTTGAGGGCCAGGACCGCGCAGTGTCGGAACGTGTGCGATATGACACGGACGGTCGCGCTGTTTGGCTGGAACATACGGCCACACCCATCAAAAACGAGGCCGGGGAAGTAATCGGGGCAAACGAGTTGACCATTGACACTACACACCGCAAGCAAACGGAAGCGTGGCTGATGGATTCAGAGCGTCTCTATCGCAATTTGGTAGAACAGGTTCCGGATGTCATATTCTCCCTCGA
This sequence comes from Desulfomonilaceae bacterium, assembly GCA_052146735.1. GTDB lineage: Bacteria > Desulfobacterota > Desulfomonilia > Desulfomonilales > Desulfomonilaceae > CAWBBA01. Next base: position 17,962 of record JBKQMK010000067.1, read on the forward strand.
TCATAGGGGAATCTTTACCTTTGTTAATACCCAGGCCGAAAAATTCCTGGGATACCCTGTTGACCAAATACTTGAAACTCCTCTGCGGCAATACGTGGTTCCGCAAGATAGAGAAGTCGTGGACACCATTCTGGAGCTGCAACCCGAAGCCATCTGGGATGAGGAGGTGGCGATCTTGGATTCCCATGGTGGGAGGAAGGTTGCCAGGATTCGATGCAAGGCATCGTTTAACGGCGGACCGCGGCCTGTGGGTTTCGAAGGGGTTATGCGGGACAGGACCGTCCGACGAAAACTTGAAGAAGAACTGAAGGCATCCAAGGAAGCGTTAGTCGAAAAAATAAGAATTATAGACGAGCTTTACGAGCACATAGTTCAGTCCGGCAAGTGCAAGGCTATCGAGGAACATACCGCCGAAGTGGCGCATGAACTCCGGCAACCGTTGGCCATCGTGGGCGGCTTTGCCAGAAGAATGGCACGCCAATTCGATTCTACGGAGCCGCCTGATGCGGAACGGCAAAAGCAGTATACGAGAATAATAGTTCAGGAGATACAACGGCTGGAGAAGATACTGGACCGTCTCATCGATTTCACCAAACGCGAAAACGTTTGGCTACAAAGGGTAAACCCGAACGATCTGATCGAGTACATTCTCGGCATCACCGAAGCCCGCATTCGCGAAAAAGAAATTGCCTTGCGCGTGAATCTCGGCCCTGAAATAGGGGAAGTCCCATTAGATCCCGGCCGGTTTCAGCAGTTGGTGCTCAATCTGGTTTCCAATGCCATCGAAGCTTCTCCAGTCGGCGGAGTGATCGAACTGGAAACCGGGGTTTCCATCCCGAGCGACAAGGCGTTGAAAACCGGCATGCTCGAATCAGAGGGCTTTTTTGAAATGAAGATCCGGAATAACGGGCAGGTCATCCCGCCCGAAGCCCTGCAAAAGGTATTCAATCCTTTCTTTACCACCAAGGCCCAAGGCACGGGCCTCGGATTAACTGTGACAAAGAAGATTGTGGAAGATCACACGGGCTCCATTTCCGTAAAATCGGATGTCAGTGGAACTGTATTCACGATCTGGCTTCCGCTTCACCAACAGGAACGCCGTAACGCTTTCGGCATCTCCCAACAGGCTTTTGGAATTTCCGACTGAATCTCATTCTCTCCGGGCCGTTCATCCCTTCAGCAAGTTCGTAAGCGAGGCTTCGATATCGGCAAATTTAAACTTGAAGCCTTGTGACTGAAGTAAGCGCGGTACTACTCTTTGTCCCTTGAGAATTACCGACCCGAACTCTCCCATCAACAACCTGATCATGAATGCCGGCGCGGGCATTATCGAAGGCCGCCGCAACACTTTGCCGACGGCTCTTGCGAGGTCTCTGTTCCTTACAGGTCCGGGCGCGGTGAAATTTACCGGCCCGCTTATCTCTTTGTTGACCATAACAAAGTGGGCTGCGCGGCACAGATCCTCTATGTGAATCCAGGAGAACCACTGCTTACCGTTTCCCAGAGGTCCTCCGACGAAGAAGCGGAACGGGAGGATCATTTGCGGTAGAGCGCCCCCATCTCTTGCGAGCACTACGCCGAAGCGGGTAATAACCACGCGGACACCCTTGTCCCGGGCTTTCGCCGCCTCGCCTTCCCAGTCGCGTGCCAGAGTCGCAAGGAAATCATTATCCGGTGGGGAGGACTCACCCAGTTCCTCGTCCCCGGTAAATCCATAATAACCCACAGCGGAAGTGCTCAGCAGAGTGACCGAACCCCCACTTTCCGCAGGAATGGCATCCACCAGATTTCTAGTCGTGAGAATTCGTGTGTCGTACAGGAGTCGCTTGTATGCGGAAGTCCATTTCTTGAATATCGGGACGCCCGCCAAGTTTATCAATACGCCGTGGCCTGAAACTGCTTCTTGCCATTTGCCGGGCTTGGTCCCATCCCCCACCACGTAGGACATCCCGTTGGGAAGGGTTTTTCCCTTCGCCTCGCTTCGCACCAGGCCGGTAACCTTGTGGCCTTCGTTGAGAAAGAAGCGACCGAGGTTCGTCCCCACAAGACCGTTTGAGCCTGTAATAAAGATTTTCATGGCTCGTGTTCCCCCCTTTTCCCCCAGCATCCTACGCGACGCCGACCTGCAGCACATCAATTGATGTCCGCATCCCCCACGCCAGGCACTATTTGGCACGTTTCAGAGCAACAATGCCCATCGGAGCCCTGTTCTTCCCACTCAGAGCAGACATCGGTGTCTGTTGCAGGCCGCGCCTCGATTATTTCAAGATCGTATTGAAGAGCCAGGCCGGCGAGGGGATGGTTCAAGTCAACAACAATGGAATCCTGCCGCACTTCTCGAATCATAACCGTATCCGGTGCGTCGGAACCTCTTGTGACAAGCGGAAGTTCCATCCCAGGATAAGGCTCGAAACCCGGTGGAAAGTGGAAGTCCGCCTTGTCCTTCTCTAAAACTAGCTCTTGGTGCCGCTGTCCAAATGCCTCGTCAGCCGGAACGGTGAACGCCAGCTTCTCTCCCGCGCAGTGCCCGACTAGGCGTCGTTCAAGGCCGGGAACAACGTGTCCGTACCCGGTGACGAAGTCCATCACTTCCCGCTCCCCGGCCCCCTTTAGCACCGGTCCGTCCGCTATTCGGACCATGTATCCTATTTTGACGTAGCCACTTCGATCGGCAATTCGGTATATCGGCGGTACTGCGCTATCGGTCATCAAACATTCCTCCTGGGGGATAATCGAACAAGCTCTAAACCGAACATAATCATCGCATCCAGCATCTCACAAGATGGCCTGAAGGCTTTTTCTCAAGGGCCGGCGGTTCTTTGCATATTTCCTGAACTTCCGGGCATCGGTCCTGAAAAGTGCAGCCCGGGGGAAGCCTCCTCATATCAGGCACCATTCCATTGATGACGTGCAGTCTGGATTTCTCTTTCGTTACTTCACCTATTCTGGGAATGGACTTGAGCAGTCCAATCGTGTACGGATGCTGAGGAGAAGAAAAAAGGTTGTCTGCCGGGGCCTCTTCCACAATCTTTCCCGTGTACATCACCGCGACACGGTCGGCCGTCTCCGCGACCACTCCAAGGTCATGCGTGATCAAGATGATTCCTGTGCCTTTTTCGGCCTTGATCTCGTTCATCAATTCCAGGATCTGAGCCTGAATGGTCACATCAAGGGCAGTGGTCGGTTCGTCGGCCAGCATCAGCTTAGGATCGCAGGCCAGGGCCATGGCTATCATGACTCGTTGCCGCATCCCACCGCTCATCTGGTGAGGATAATCTTTGGCCCTCTTTTCAGGAGATGGTATCCCCACTTTTTTTAGCATCTTCACGGCCGAGTCAGCCGCCTCGCCCCTGCTCATGTCACGGTGAACCCGAAACACCTCGGCGATTTGATCCTGAACTTTGAATACGGGATTCAGAGAGGTCATCGGCTCCTGAAATATCATGGAAATATCGTTCCCGCGGATCTTGCGCATTGCGGATTCGCTGAGTTTCAGCAAATCGGTCCCCTCAAATAGGACCTCCCCGGAGACTATCTCTCCCGGCGGGGACGGGATCAGACGCATGATGGAGAGCGCAGTGACGCTCTTGCCGCAACCGGATTCCCCGACGAGTCCCAGTGTCTCGCCGTGCCGCACGTCCAGATCCAGGCCGTCAACAGCGGCTGCGGTCCCGTCCTCCGTGGCAAAAATCGTTCTGAGACCCCTGATCCTGAGGAGCTGATTCGTCATTGGTAATCTCTTACGCTCTCAAAGAGAAAATCTCAAGGGTGTGACCCGGACTTGGTGAAGGTTTCCAACCTCTTCAGATATCGAGGTGGGGGAGGACAAAGAACGCTCCAAAGAAGCCGGCTCCGAAACAGAGGAGGGACACGAGAAGCGCCATCACCAGAAAGGAACTGCGATAAAGAAAGGCGTCCAGAGCCGAACAGACCCACACACCCACTGCGATCAACAAAGACGGGGTCTGCACGTCGTACTCGACATTATGCGTTACAAATAGAGGGACAAAGTAGAGCACCACATTGGCCAAAAAAAGCAGTCCGGCAAAGATCCTGCCTCGCACCATCTGTCCCAGGCCTGGAAAAACCAGCGACAAAACCGCGGAATAAACCCTGGATCGACCCTTCTTTTCCGTTCCGCTGTCTCTGTTTTCCCTCATGGCTCCACTCCGTGCAGACGTTGCGTTCCTATGCACCTATAGTAAAAGAGCTGCCGCAAGTCAATGCCCGGCTGGACCAGTCATCAGTAATCTATACCTTTTTGTGGTTCTATCCCTTCACGATATGCGTGCTTGATTTCTTTCACTTCCGAGACTGTGTGTGCCCTCTCTATCACCTCCTGGTGGGCGTCCCTCCCGGTCAAAACAAGGTGCATCAGAGGAGGCTTGCTGTCGATAAGATCCAGAACTTGCGGAAGATCGACAAGCTTCAGTTTCAGTGCGTTATTGATTTCATCACAGACGAGAATATCGAATTTTTCCGATAACATTTTCTCTTTGGCGAGTTTGATCGCGTCCTGGGCATTTGCCCGATGTTCGCTATGGGGGTACGGATTCCCCTGAATCCCGCAGAACCCTTTGCCGGTAAGGTGATGCTCCACTTGGGGCGCGAGCGATTTCAACGCGTCGATTTCCCCTGCGTACATATCCCCTTTCATGAACTGGACAACACAAACACGCAGACCATGCCCCACCGCACGCAAGACCATTCCCAGAGCCGACGTGGTCTTGCCTTTGCCGTATCCTGTGACGACCACTACCAGCCCCTTCTTCTCTTTCGGCTCCAACATTTGTAATGCCGGTTCGCCCATAAGCGTAGCCCTCCGTTGCCTTCTTTGTTCTTAAACTAATATAAGACGCGAGCCGGACTGTAGCGCTACAAACTTCTCTTACGGATTGCCGGAAAGAATGTCCGATTGATGTTGAAGGGAGCCGCCGCCGATTCTTCGGTTAGGGCGCATGTCCAATTCAAACTGAAGCAAGACAAGGCATCTGTGTCACACAGCATACCGTTTCTTTATTACTTCCCGTAATAACGCCAACTTGTCCTGTGGGGTTCGTGCTGGGAATCTCTTGGTGAGAGTCTGTACAATAAGCTCATTTGGGGTGACATCTTTGAGATCGCATTCTTCCATTAATCTCTTGACGAGGTGTTCCGGCACTCCCAACTCTTGGATTTTCTCTACAGACATTGTTCCTCCTTCCAATGTCGGTGTTAAGGGAAAATCCAGTGCAACCAGCACAACCGCCTTATGGCATCCAGTGAAACTGCACAGGCTGTGCTTTGATTGAAAACCCCTGTCCCTTAGCATGATGCCAACGGGGAATTGGCGCCTGCCCCGCCAGAGTTCGTTGCAAGGGTAATGCCAAGCACAGCAATCTACTTAAGAATACAAAGACATACCCGCCATTGTGGCCAAATCGAAACGAAATGAACAGAGCAGTTCTTTCACACTATTTAAGCCGGAGACAACAGGTGCAAAGTATTTTCGCACTTCCGAGT
>JBKQMK010000068.1:0-16641 GCA_052146735.1 Desulfomonilaceae bacterium
AGTCACATGGCAGCAGTACTTGATAGGGGGAGTGGCCACATTAAATTTTCGGCTTTCATTCCTATGACCTTCAACTATTCTCCTAACTGACAGGGGGTATTTTTTTGTGAAGTGGATAGATTCCCATCGAGGCTATGAAAGCGTTATCATCTGTGCATTCATAAATACAGATCTTCATGTACAGCCATGAGTAGTACTGTCATCTACAGAGAGAGCGGAGCCCAGGGGGAGGAGAACATTATAAGGGTGGTACCTATTTCTACAATATGCTGACATGATTAGTGAAAGGTCTCTTGCGTGTTTACTTGGAACTTGGAGGCGAAACTGACCACCCGAAGACCGTATCTCGGTCATTGACCAGATTTCGCGTATAACGCACGGAGAACCAAACTGGGCGATTTTAGTATTTCCGCGCACCTTCCCCCCTTCCGAAATGTCTACCGTGCGGCTATGGGGTTCTGAGAACGCGAGAACCCACGACTGGCAATATAGGTCTGAGTGTTCCGATAGAATTAAACGGAATCATTAATTTAACAACCCCATCTGGGTCAGGATTTCCAGGAACATTAGGAAATCAGCTGGATTATCCTTGACTGAACATTTTTGGCGAAGTATTCCCAGGAACCACTAACTAGCCAAAAAAGGAGGTCATGATGAGCGGGGACTATGGCAAGGATCACTGTATGGGTCGTACACGCAAACCAGACATAGACAAGCTTTACTGTATGAAGCGGACACCCAAACGGATACCGTTTCCTCATACAGAAGTAACAACAAGACGGCCTAAGGGTAAGGCGAAACCAGAGGAATTGTCAGATGACTTGCTAAATTGGCTGGCGTGGGCATACGTTGGCCCCAAGGATTGGCGGTGGGCATTTAGAGGAGTTAGGAAGCACTATTATGCATTTGAAAGTAAACTTGACAGAATAATAGACTTGGAACGAATCTTATGGGGGTCATCTTCACCGGAGGCTGTGCGAGATCTAATTCCCCCTCTCACGATGCGGCACAAGAGCCCTTCCGCATTGTGGAAAACGGATGCAAACATCGAGAATTCGTAGTTCCTATAGGAATGATATGCTTAGCTTTTTTGGCGCATGACAAAAGTAAGGAGCTCTGGAGCGGTTTTTTGGGTCCCATCTAGGATTCTGGCAACAAGTAAAGGGGGAGGGGTAGATTTTCTAGTCCCCATGCGGAAAAAGTCCCACTTGGTTACGTTCTGGCTAAAGACAAAACATATGAAATTATAGGACTGAGCCGGGAAATAGGGACCTTACGGTCCCTATAGCGTGCACCGCAAATCACTGAATCTTATGGTCTGGCCTAGTCTATCATCACCAGCTCTTGCAGTTATCAAGGAATGGACATTGACCACATTGCCAATCCGTTTTCGGAAAGAAGACTTCCTTCTTGATTCCCTGCCATACACTCTTGACGAGCTTCACGAACCGTTCCCGATCCGCGTCGTTGCGGGTGGTCTGATATCTTATCAGCTCAGGATTTTGCGTCTTCAGGAGCACGTCCAGGCGAAAGCGAGTCTCCCCGTTGAAGCCGAGGACTTTGGCCCCCAGTGAATAGCAGGTCAACTGCAAGTTGGAGTGGACGGTATTATCTGAGTAGCGTTTGGAAGCTGTTTTCAGATCAATGACACTGACCGTTCCATCCGGGGCCATCTCCACTGCATCAATCCAACCGACCAGTGGAGGCATACGCTTACCCAGATCCACTTCAAAGGGTTCCTCGATTCCGATAATCTGAGCACTCGGATCGAACGCCTCGTGGAATACCTCCAGCATCCGCTTTGCCTTTGTCGTCAGTGTTTCCACGGCGTCACCGTTGAAGAAACGTACTGTTTGCTCTTTGGAATGGCTCTCCCACGCCTGGCGGTACACGTCATGAACCTGACTGGGGGATAAAGAGTCTCCTTCAAGACAGCTTTGATAGAAAGAGCCCACAGCCTCGTGAATACAGGAGCCGAAAACCAGTGCAGAGCTGACAAAAGGTGGCTCTATCTTGTCGATGTAGTTGTAACGGTATTTCAAAGGACATGTCATGTAGCAGTTGATTTGACTGTAGCTCAGATGGGGCTTTTCTTGAACCTGCTCTTTCATCTTCTCCCCCTCCTTCCATACAAACGCCTTGCCATGCGGTTGCGTTGTTGCTTCAGCTTCCGGATTCTCTTTTTCAAGATGCTTTGTTCCGCTACGGACTTCCAAAAGATTCGGGCGAATCTGTACATAGTTCTCCTCCTAGCCTGGGCGGAACGCCGACAAACCTATCCCGTCCCGCCCTTCTGAATTTTATTGGTTGTGTTTGTGAGGTGGGGTTTTATGCAGCGGCTTCTTGCTGCAGATGGCCGATCAAGTGCGATGCGGCTTCGCGGGTGAGATCTTCAAAGCGGGACACGTCAAATCTGGCAAGCATCTCGCCAACGTCGGCTTCCTGATAGTTTGCTCGTTTGGTGAGGGCGTAAAGCGCTCGACATTGCGCTTGCGTTGCCTGACCAATGCCGCCACTTTTCGGTTTTGATCCTGTCTCAGCCGGGGCGACACTTGGCGCTCTGGTTGCTCCAGTGGTAGGGACATCAATGCCGTCACTTGACGGTTTTGATCTTTCGCTTTTGTTATGGCTGTTGTCTTCGGAGAACACTGGTGCAGAGGCTTTGTCCCCATTTTGCTCAGTGGCTGGCACGTGGGTGACTTCTTCAAAACTTGTGAATTCCACTCCGATTCCACTGAAGCGTAGCGCCCGAGCAATGGCTCTCGTTTCAGCCAGTTCAACCAACGAGTCTGCCAGTTTCGCATCTCTTTGACCTGACGCTGTTCCCGTGCCATTGAACTTTCCCCGTTGGCTCTCCACCGCGGCTTTGACCACCACGAAGTCCGTGTCCAGCCTTATGATCTCAGTCTGGATACCGAGGTGATCATTGTTCTCGTGGAGGATTCTCAGCCTGCCGCCGACAACCGGAAATGTGCGGCTTTGCCACTCTCCGTTGACTTTCATCTTGCGAGTGACCAGCTCGTCTTCTCTGAAAGCATTTGCGTTCATGATGCTATCTCCTTTCTTGGTTTTCTGTTTAATCCTAAGATTTAGAGCGTCCGCGCTTGGGCACGCGGATCAGCCCACGCCAAGCATGACTCGAATGAGCAGCTCTAGGATAACGTAGAGCCACAGCATCGCCTCCAGAGTAACCACGATGCAGCCCGGGAAAATTGCCATTTCTCTTGCTCCTCTTCATGATAAGGTCGGCCAGCACCAGCAGGCCCGCTTCGATGATGATTACCAGACCCTTAGCTAAAAACTTTCTCATACGCACACACCTCCTTTTTTTTGATCAAGTCTATCCCTTAGGGAGAGGCCCTCAGCTTCTATTGAAGACAAGCAGGTTCATCCGTGGTCTTCCAAAAGAAGCTGCGACCAAATAATGATGAAATCACTTGCTGTACCATTCCTTCTCTGTTACCGTGACCCTTTCTCAAGGCAGACCAGAACTATCCAACTGCGGGAGGGGGACATCACCCCGACAACGGTGGCCCTTGTCGAGAAGGTGCCGGAAAGCCACGGGTTCGTGGAGGGCAAGAATGTTGGTGGGCACACAGACCCTACATGATTTTGTGGGACTTCTTAAACGGCTGACGCTGCCTTTCGTATCTTTTTCCTTTCTACTTCTACTGCCCAGCGTGGGTTGCTGCCTCGAGAGAGATATCCTTCCCACGAGGAACAGCTACTTGACCCCGATGCTTGGCCCAGGCCTTACCTACTCGGGTCTGGACCTGGGACTGGATTGGCTAACAGAGCGGGAGAGCAGAACCTATCAGAGGATTGTTCTGCCTCCCTACAGTGGTTGGCAGGGTCAACTTCCTCTGAACACTAATTACGAGATTCCCGACCTTTTCACCCAGTTCCGTGTCAGGTCGTTCAGCCGCATGGGTTTTGGGTCAGATTCCCAGCTGTCAGCTCGTGTGGATGTACTGTTGCCACTGAGCACTCACGAAAACTACGATGTTAAATCGAATCCAGCGACCAGCGCCAATGGCCGGACGATAACCCAGAACTTCGTCGGAGCGGACGCAAGTGTTCGCCGCTGGTCAGGAGATTTTGAACTTGAATACGTTAGAAGACTGGCCCCGAATTCCGAAATCAGGATGGGGTATACTTTCAAGAATGATTACTTTCAGAGAGGATGGAGCTATCGGATTATAAGGAATGACACGTCCGGCGCCCGCAACATTGATCAAGCCGAGTCTTTCGAACTCGTCAATCAGAGCCAGGAACAGAAGCTGCTGTTCGGTTGGCGCTATCTCAGTGCCCAGATGGGGGAGTTGCCCCCGACGCCTATCAGAGACTTGGATTTTATCAAACCACCGTTCCTGCCATCTGGCATGATTTTTCTTGGAGCTGCTGCAGAGTTGCGTTTCGTTAACAATTACCAGGACCGAGACTTCCGATACATCGATTCCTTGTGGCCTGGGCTGCAAGGGTGGGGGGTCCCGGAGTTCATATTCTTTCAGGAGGAAGATTACTCCAACAATCCTCGGCGCGTTCGGGATCGGTATCGACAGTGGGCACTTGACTTGAAGAGCTACATTGGTGTTGGTTGCGGGTTGATGCTGGGTTTACAGACTCGATATGAGCTACCCGTAAGTTGGGCCAGGGACCTGCAACATTTGGACGGCCCATATGTGTGGAACCTTTATCCGAGCTCTCCTCGGCTGTTTTCGGATCAGGATGATAGAACTGGGAAACAGGCGTGGACAATCAAAGCGGACCTGATTAACCGGATCAGTCCTTTCCTGGAGGTGGCCTTCAGACAGACTGTGAGAGGCCGAAGGGACAATTACTATTCAGCTTACAATGACAATTGGACCTGGGGGTCGGGAACGCCGTGGTTCAACCCAGGCCGGGAAAGCCTGGAAGAGACGATTCGGGAGAACATCTATGAAACGCAGATAAGCGGTGTTGCTCTTTTCGGTCCCTTTCTAGGACAGCCGCCGACAGTCCTGGATGTTCAGGATCGTCCGATGTTGGTTTCAGGTCAGACTCTGATTCATTCCACCGTAGGATATCGCCAAGTCAGGTACAACAAATCCTTCCAGTACTTTTATGCAGTCGTAGGAGTGGGGCCTGACTGGATGGACATAGACATGAGCTACAACCAATTCTTCCTCTATCTAAACGGTGCAGCGGGACCGACTACGCATCGTGACAATCTTATGGAAATGCCCATACCCTTTGTCCCGGAAGACGGTGGAAGCTCTCAGAATCGTGTATACAAAGTCCGCAGGGTTTCAGTACGAAGGAATCAGTTCAGTGGAAATTGGAGAAGAACTCAGCCAGAGCGTTCAAGTATTGAGGTGTCTGGCTAGTGTCACGTTTCCTAAATAAGGTCTCAGAACAGAAGCTATGCCAGCGCGGAATTCCGATAAGTTAGGAATTCTAATGACACACCTAACTTACAGAACGTGACACTAGCTACTGATATGCACGATGGTGAAGATGGTCACTCGGCATCGATCACAGCTCGCACCATTCGGAGCAGCTGCCGTATATCGTAAGGCTTTGTTATCAATCCCTTAGCTCCACTTGCGATAGCTTGTCTCGCTGGGCCATTTGCCGAATAACCACTTGCAAGGAGTATTTTGACATCCGGATTTATCCTTAGTAGCTCTTCAAGGCAGGCTTTGCCATCCATTCCTGGCATGATGAGATCCAGTATTACCAGCGAGATGGCTTCTTTTACCTTGGAGTATGTGTCTATCGCTTCTCGTCCAGAAGCTGCTGTCAAAACCCTATATCCCACTTCACTGAGAATCTCTTTCATCAATTCTCTTATCGACTCCTCGTCGTCCACTACCAAAAGAGTCTCGGTCCCAAATGCTGGCATCTCTTGAGTTGTTTCCACACTCCATTCCGATTCTGCGTCTATCGCGGGAAAATAGATTTTGAACGTGGTGCCGATGCCTGGTTCGCTGTAGCAACTAATATGGCCATTATGGCTTTTGACAAGACCGAATACCATGGCTAGCCCCAGACCTGTCCCCTCTCCAGTTTCTTTGGTGGTAAAGAACGGCTCAAAAATCCTTTCCAAAACCTCTTTATCCATTCCATGGCCAGTATCTGAAACCGTAAGCAGGACGTAGCGGCCGGGTTTGGTTTTCAAATGTGTCCTGCAGTATTCTTCGTCCAGCTTGATGTTCTTGGTTTCAATCATGAGTCTGCCGCCTTGAGGCATGGCATGTTTTGCGTTGACCGCCAAGTTGAGCAGGATTTGCTCAATGTGGACTGGGTCTGCACTAATGGGCCAAAGATTGCCAGCCAGATCCATCTCTATGCTAATCATTTTTTCAATTGTCCGCTGGAGCAGCAGTTCGGTTTGCCTGAGTTCGTTGTTTAGATCGACTGGTCGTGGCTTAGTCTCTACCTTTCTGCTGAAGGCGAGAATCTGCTGAACCAGATCCCTTCCCCGTTGAGCTGCGCCACGCATCGTTCGGAGTTTGTCATAATCAGGGTCTTCCTTGCTTTTTCGCAATAGAAGCAAGTCGGTATAACCCTGGACTACTTGGAGGAGGTTGTTGAAATCATGCGCAATTCCTCCCGCCAGGGTACCTATTGCCTCCATCTTCTGGGCCTGGAGCAGCTGTCGGGATATTTCAAGATGTTCCGTAATGTCCCGTTTGACGGCCACAAAGTTCATGATCTCCCCGCTGGCGCCTCGCACGGGCGAAATCGTCGCTTCCTCGTGGTACAGGCTTCCATCCTTCCGCTTATTTATGAAGCGACCTGTCCAAACTTCTCCCCGTTTGATCGTTTCCCGCAGATGCTTATAGAAAGCCTGGTCATGAAGGCCGCTTTTGAAAACACTCGTTGTCTTGCCGAGGACTTCTTCTCTCCTATAGCCACTTATCTGTTCCACTGAAGGGTTTACATATTGGATAATTCCCTGGGGGTCGGTGATTACGATAGCTTCGGCAGCCTGTTCTACGGCTGTTGCCAAACGTCGTTGCACTTCTTCAGACCGCTTTCTTCTTGAAATATCTTTGACCCAGACTTGAACACCCGGCTCACCTTTCACCTTAACTGCTCTTGCACTGATTTCTCCGTCAAACGATGAGCCATCCTTTCGTTGCAATTTCACTTCATACTGGGGAGCAACCTCTTCGCCTCTCATTCGGGCCATAGCCCTCTCACGAGTGATTTTGTGGTATTCCGGATGATAAACGAGCCAGTGATCCAGACCCTCCAATTCTCCCTTGGAATAACCAAGCATGTCGTAAAGACGCGAATTCGCGAAAACGATTTTGGACCCCTTCTGGGTGAATATTCCGTCAAAACTGTTCTCCACAAGAGCGCGATACCATTCTTCGCTCTGCCGCACAGCCTCCTCCGCCCGTTGTCGATCTCGGAGGTCCCGTTCCGCCATGAAAAAAAAGAATGTGACTGACCCACCGAGGACCAAAAAAAGCGCCAGTGCAGCGTAGCCGATTTTCCCTGCCAGCGGATTAACGATCTTGCCAAACATAGTTCTGACCCTATACAGGCAGACGATTCTCCATCCAGGACAGTTTTCAAGGTTACGCTCATCCAGCACATAGACTTCCCCCAACCGGTCGACGGCCCTATTACGACCTGTCTTTGTAAGACCGGTCCAGATCCAGGGTCCCTTCCCAAATTGTCGTGTCTGGGCTATGGCCTCCATTGTTTTGGGATCGGATTTCCATAGTGAGTGAAGCAGCCAGTCCTTCCCAATGGAAAGCGTTATGATTCCATTGTCATGGACCAGAAGAACAATAGTCCCGTCGAAAAGCGACAGGCTCCTTTCCAGGCTATCCAGCGACACCTTGGCAGCGACGACTCCCTTGGGTTCACTTCCGCCGGGGATATACACAGGATGGCTGAGAAAAAGACCCACCCGATGAGTTACCACGCCGAGAGCCATGTGTGTAGCGGGTTCCCCTTCAAGAGCACTCGTGAAATAAGGACGAAAGGAGTAATCATGGCCCACGAAACTTTCGGGTGTGTTGCGGTTGCTGGATGCAATGGCAGTTCCCGTCCTGTCGAGCAAGAAACAGACTTCAAAATTCAGGCCCTCGGCGAAATGGTCGAGGACTCGGTTCGCCTCTGCGAGAGATTTTTCATTGCGGTTCACAATGACTTCACGAAGCTCTTCAAATCTCGAAAGTGCATGTAGGTCCTTATGATGAAATGAGATCAGTTCTTGAACCCGTTGTTGGAGCAATCGGGTCTTCGTAGAGGCTTCTCCCTCAACCTCTTTCAAGGCTGATTGTTGGGCGGTTTTGTAGTAAACGTACCCTCCCGCCGACATTGAGACGAGAGATAGTAGGGCCAACACTAGAATAACAACTCGAATATTCAAGAGTTACCTCTGAATCGGGATTTGCCAGCTCTTGTCTTTTCGAATCTCCTGGAGCCGATGCCAGATAATGGGGTTTGTTCCTTTGACCCTGGACAGGCACCCGCAGATTCACTACCGGCCCCGATTAATACAAAACCCTCGTCACGTTGTTAAAAAAAGGGTCTTATATAGATTCTTGAATGTAGCTTACTGCTCAGGCCGCAGTCAAACCGTTTTTTCATGCTGCACGCTAAACCGGGTTCGTCAAACCCTTGCTGAACATTTTCAGTAACCAACAAAAGAAGACATCGCTCATAAGGCACCTGAGAACAATTCTGCGCGATTTTCTGATTCGAGGGTGCCCCGGTCAAGCACAATCCCGCACGTGGCCCTTTACCCGAACACAGGCCTGTAGTGTCCGGTCAAGGGTAGGCTGAAGTCACATGAAGATGCTACCTTCCGACGTGAGCTGACTTATCGGCGCAAAGTTTTCATGTGTTCTTACGGTCAGGATGCAGACAAATGCGCATTTCGCCGCAGCGGTCGCCACGGTGGCGGGTCAGTAAAATAGGATAGTTACGGAGCCAAGTCCCATCCTTAGCATTGGCGAGAGATGGATTTTATTCTTCCCAGTTCCTCGGAGGTGAGATCGGCAGGATATTCGATAGGGTCGGTGAATAAGATGGGAAAACGAAGAGTAGGAATGCAGAAAAGTGGCTTCAAAAGATAAATTGCTTTACTTAGGAGACTAGCGGCAATTCATTTGCGAATTGTCCCTCTAAACCAGCCTTGGCACCACATCGACCTTGAGACAGGCAAACCACCGAGAGCATTATCAAGCTTTTGTGGGCAAGACTTGGTCAAGCCAATCCTTTACATGCCGTGCAACCTCTTGCCAACCTGGCTCCCCAAGAACCCAGTGAGCGTGATTTTCGAATTCTTTGTATATTGAGACGGCTTTGTATTTCTTGGCTACTTGCCGGACAACCGAAGCAGGCGTAATCCTATCTTCAGCTCCCGCAATGACCAAAACAGGGCAAGTTACTTTTGACTCGTCAACTCTGCACGCCTTTTTCGCGTCAAAGAGCCAGTATCCGATCTCATACGCTGCACGCCCCGACTCATAAACGAACTTGTCATAGGCTTCTTTCTGCTCGCTGGGCGACAGCAAATGCATCATTGAATATACTGCCTCATCGAACGTCAGACGCATAGGCTTTCTCCAGAACCCCCATGTGGTCTGCACGCTCCAGAAGCTTTTTTATCACGGATGGCTTTAGGGCCAGAATCCCGGCAGGCGATGCAGGAGTCAGCAGAACGAGGGCTTTGGCCAACCCTCGGCCTCCCAAAATCTGTGCGAGCAGTCCTCCCATGGAGTGGCCAAGTATAATGGGTTTCACACCAAGTTGCTGGATTTCTTGTTCCAGGTCTCCGGCATAATCCGACATGCTGGTTGTTCCAAGCCCAGGATCAGGAGTAGCCTTAGGATCCACATCATGGAACCGCAAAGTAGTGGTGATGCAGCGGTAGCCTTCTTTTTCAAGAATGCTCTTGTAGTTCTCCCAATGCCATGGTCCTCCCCACATACCGTGAATCATAAAGATAGTCTCAGTCATGCTTCCCTCCCTGCCGGTTGGATGCCAAAGTTCGGACGGTGTAAGCGTCGTCCTCTCCCATCATACGGCTGTAGCCTTTGACATCCGCATGAATAACCGCTACCAGCTTGCGTTTGCTTTTGTCTGTTGTCATGGGAGCTACTCCTTGAGCCAGGAGGTTTCTCTACAATCGTGCCAGCCCTTCCTCCTGTCTATTTCGCTCGTTCGAGGGTAATAAGGCTTCGTTGCATCCCCTTTTCGGGCCAGTTAGGCATAACGCGCCAAGGCGTGACGACTTGAAGACGCTCCCCTTCCACCGCGAAGGACCGTGTCTGCTCGGTGCCTACCCATTCCGGATTCCAGGCAACATCGACTTTGGTAATCCACTTGTCACCTTCGACGCGATACATACCCGTATAAGAAACTAGGGTATTCAGAAGCTCCGCACGATCCTCAATGGTTTTCGCCGCCTTCCGTCCTTCGCCAGTTAGGACGGACATAACTCGTCCGTCAGGTGTGAAGATTATGTATCCCGTCGGATTTTGCCCCATGACGGGCCCTTTCTGACCCGTCGCTTGAACCTCAACTTCATAAGCAAGCAGTTTCCATATGCCGACGAGTTTCGAGGGATCCTCAGCGAAACTGGGCTGCACTAAAAAGACAAACCAAATCAAAACAGCGAACCACTTAGACTTAGACATGTTGTTCTCCTCTATGCTCTTGTTCTTTGGTAATCTAACGCGAATGCTAAGGGACTCGGCCGTGGACTCTTTTTTTCAGGTGCGCACGTTTGACAGAAAAGGTTCACAACCTGCCCAACGCCTCCTGGGCCTTGCCCAGCCAATAGTCCATGCCCATCTCCTGGAACATGCCCTCGGCCTTCTTTAGAGTTTCCAGGGCCTCTTCTCGGCGGCCCGACTCAGCGTAGACCTCCCCGAGCCAGAGATACCCACAAGAATACTGAACTGCTAGCCCTAGCTCTTCAAGCAGGCTGATCCCTTGTAGAATCTGCTGTTCCGCCGACTCAATTTGGCTTGTCTCCGTCTTGGCAAGTACCCTCCCGAGGTAGATCCTCGAAAGCCCTTCGGCCTGTTTTGCGTTGTTCTCGAGGGAAAATTGCAGGGCAAGCTCTGCATGGGTTCGTGCTTGTTCCATATCGCCCTGTTCGAAATAGGCGACGCTGCACCACCAGTGGAACAAATCTCGCCAGTGGGCTATGCCAAGCTCAGTGTGCATCTTGAGGCCCTTCTCGGTGAGATCAACTGCTGTCTTGGACTGTCCCATCAAGCTGTGAGCCCATCCCAGCCAAGCCCATGCCGCGCCGAGAAAAAAAACGGTCTGCGATTCCTCCATGCATTTGATGGCATGTTCGAAATGCCCAGTCGCTCGTTCTCCATCTCCCTTCATTGTAAGCGTAACGCCGTAATGAAACTCTATTTGACCTATAGTACTCAGATGATCGATTTCGAGAGCAAACGATAGGGCTTTCTCAACCAGCCTCTCGCCCCGATCGAAGTCCCCACATATTGCCGTGCCCACACCCCACAAGCCGTGAACATACGAATAGGGGTTCCAAGCCAGACCGAAGAATTCGGCTTGTGTTCCACAGTGTTCAATCAGGCTGATGATCGTGGGAGCAATACGGTTTGTTCTCCGGAAATCTCCTGAAGTTACAAAAGATTGACACAGGTTAACCCCAACGGGGACCATCAGTTCAACATCCTCTATCATTTCAAGATCTTCTGTACAATGCTCCAGGTATTTCCATCCCAGCTGCGGATTACCTCCTTTTTGAATGTGGTAGAGCCCTAATATGCTCCTTGCAAGGAGCATATTCTTGTCATCGCCAAGCTCTTCAGCGAGCTCTTCAGCCTTTTGGAGCATGGGGAGATAATCCATCTCAGCATAACCGGTCCTTCGTACTGGCCCCTGCATCGCCAAGACGAGGTCTATCTGTTCTCTCTTGCTGTCATCGGTTTGGGGAAGTCGGGATAGGAACCCTACTGCCTCTTTGTAGAACCGAACAGCTTCAAACGTTGCATCGCTTCGGACGGCCTTCTTCGCAGACTCCTTGAGGTACTGGTACGCCTTAGCCAGATTCCCACTCTTGGAATAATGATATGCCAGCATCTCGCAAAATTCTTCCAGTCTCTGTGGGTATAGGCTCTCAATGGCACGGCCTATCTTCTCGTGGATCTCCTTTCTTCGGTTGACGAGCAGACTGTTGTAAGCGACCTCTTGTACAAGCGCGTGTTTAAATATGTATTCAAGGTCAGGGAAGAGGCTCTTCTCGTAGATGAATTCCAGCCCTTGCAGGTTGACGAGTCCGGATTTCAGCTCCTCTTTCATCTCCGTAATCGTCTCAAGGATGCGAAAAGCAAATTCTCGCCCAATCACCGCGGCCACCTGCATGATTCTCTTGAGGCTTTCCTCCAAACGATCCATGCGAGCAGCTATGATCCCCTGAATGGTGTCAGGGACCTGGACATTGGCGACATCCCTAGTCAGGACAAACCGATCATCCTTTTTCTGAATGGACCCATTGAGAAGCAGTGTATGGGTAAGCTCCTCCATAAACAGCGGGTTTCCTGCAGCCCGGTTGAGTATCAGTTCCCTCAGCTCGGGGACTACCTCTCCGCCCTCCAGGATCGCAGCCACGAGTTCTGCGCTCGTGGTCGTGGAGAGATGCCCCAGGCCAATCATGCTGTAATAGGATTTGCTCCCCCACTGATGCGTATATTCCGGTCTGTAGAGAAGCAGGAGGAGAATTCGAGTCCTTGGGAGCCAGCCGATCATGTAGCCCAGGAACTCTTCCGTGGTCTTGTCTATCCAATGAAGGTCTTCAAACACCAAAACAACCGGCCGATCCTGGCTGCCTCGAATCAGCAGGTCTCTGATTGCCTCAAAGGTCTTTTCCCTTTTCTGTTTTGGCTCCAGCTTGGCGAATGCTTCATCATCGACCTTCAGAGACAACAGTTCCTGGAATGGTGGGATAACGTGCGCAAGGTTTTGGTCAATCCCAAGGATTCTCTCCTTCAACTTTTGTCTGATTACGTGCTCTTGCTCGCCTTCTTTAAGTCCGATCAAGGACCTCGTAATGTCCAGTATGGGCAAATAGGGCATAGAACCGCCATAATGGAGACACCTCCCTTCATAGTACCAGTGCTCGCCCTTTGGGAGAGTATTTCTGAACTCCAGCAACAGCCTCGATTTGCCGACTCCCGCTTCACCCACGATGCCCACGACCTGGCCCTTTCCTGATTGAACTTTGTCAAACGCTGCTTTCAGAGTCTCGATCTCGCGTTCGCGGCCCACAAATCTGGTGAGGCCTTTGGCGGCAGAAGCGGCGATCCTTGTTTTAACCTCCGTCGGTTTTATGAGTCGGTAAGCCTCGACAGGCTCCTGTTTCCCTTTCACCTGAAACGCAGAAGGGGCTGTGAACTCGAAGAACTCTTTGGCTAGTCTGTACGTGTTGTCCGAGACCAATATTCCAGCGGGCTCCGCATTGCTCTCCATTCGAGAGGCAAGATTTGCCGTATCCCCCTGGGCGGTGTAGTCCATTCTCAGGTCATCACCGATAGAGCCCACTACAACAGGACCAGAGTTGAGGCCGATACGCATCTTGAAATCTGCGCCGTACTCTCGTTTGACTCTTTCACTGTACGGCACAAGTGATTTCTGTATTGAAAGAGCCGCATGACACGCCCGCTGCGCATGGTCCTCGTGGGCAATGGGGGCACCGAACAGGGCCATGATCCCGTCGCCGCGAAACTGGTTGATTGTCCCTTCATACCTATGGATCTCGTCCATGAGGAGCCGAAAACACCCGTCCAAGACCTCGTGAACCGTCTCGGGATCCAGCCTCTCAGACATGGACGTGAATCCTGCCACATCCGCAAACATCACTGTCACTAGCTTTCGCTCGCCCTCGATGGAACTGCGGGTTGAGAGTATTTTATCAGCAAGATGCTTTGGGGTGTAGGAATGAGGCTGGTCATAGTCCAAGGGCTTGGACTCTTTGGGCTTGCGCAGATCGTGGCCGCAATCGTCACAGAACTTAGCGCCAACGCGATTGGTTTTACCGCATTCCGAACAAACGAGTTCCAGCTTGCCACCGCACTCATCGCAGAATTTGGCACCTTCACGATTCTCGTGGCCGCATTCCGGGCACTTCATGGTCCCCTCCTTGGCCTCAATAGAACGGTCCCTAAGAAAGCCCTGCCAGCTCTTCTTTAGCCCTGGTCACCCATCCATCCGCGCCGCATTCCTTGTAGATGTCTATCGCTCTGACAAGTTGCTCTTTGGCTTTTTCTCTGTCGCCTTTTTTCATGAACACTTCCGCATAAACGGCATAGTCCCGACCAAGGTGGAACATCATTTGGTTTCGCTTATCCGCTTCGATGGCTTCCTCGATCCAATGCTGGGCTTCAGAGAAGTGTTGGTCACCGATGATCATGAAGGTTTCGGCGAGGTATCTGCGCATCCAGCCTTCGTACAACTTGATCTTGTTATCTCGGACATAGCGGTGGAGCCGTTCCACCTCAACATTTTTCTCCCCGCTCAAAGCTTTTGCTTTTTCCAGAGCCATCCTGTTCAAGTTTGAGAAGGAGGGAAGGAATCTCCCGGAGTCAAGAAGCTCAACGGACTGTCGATAGTGATTCTTTGCGACTTCGTATTCCCCGATCTCAAGGTGACTTTCAGCTAGCGTAAAGTGGGCATGAGACACGAAATTGGCTTGGTTGATTCTTTCACCAAGATCTACACCCTTTGTGACGTTTTCTATTGCTTCTACAAAAGCGCCTCGGCCATAACAGGCAAACCCACGGAAGGTATGTGCCGCTGCTCTTGAATATATGTCCCCGCTCTGTTCCGCTAACGTTACTGCCTCATTGCTGGTTCGATAGCTCCGCTCAACTTGCCCATGAAAGTACTGGAACCAACTCTGGAAGCTCTGGATGGCTGACATGCCCCAGAGATTGTTTGCTCCTGTGTTGATATTGAGCGATTGCTCTATATGGGAGAATGCCTCTTCAAACTGGCAATCATGAGCTAGCGCTACTGCCAAGAAGAAATTCGCCATGACTACTGAGATCGCATCGTCCAGTTCGTTCGCGAGTCCCACAGCATGGTTCAGATGTTCGAGCGCACGTGGGATATTTTCTTCAACCCAACACTCAAAGCCTCCTACAACCGTGTAAATCTGAGACAGGCGCCTGCTGTAACCTCTCTGTACTGCCGACTCCATAATCGGATCTATTACCTCTTTAGCTTTGTGGTAATTACTCAGTTGCGACAGATAGAGGCCCAGGACTGTTCGAGCATCTATGATCTTTTTCACCACTTCATCACTTGCGGGTAACCTTTCCAGACATGCTATCGCCTTTTCGGCATAGAGAATCGCATCATTGAGTGAAGCCGTCTTTTCGGCCTTTTTGCTCGCCAAGCTGGCATACTGCGCAGCGGTCTCATAACCGTCACCGGCAAGAAAATGCTCTACCAGGACTCCGTAATGACCATCGATATT
This sequence comes from Desulfomonilaceae bacterium, assembly GCA_052146735.1. Lineage (GTDB taxonomy): Bacteria > Desulfobacterota > Desulfomonilia > Desulfomonilales > Desulfomonilaceae > CAWBBA01. The sequence goes on from JBKQMK010000068.1 coordinate 15,473, forward strand.
GTGCTTGTACACCTCCTCGATAGTTTTACCGATCTTTTGATGAAGCCCTTTTTTTCTGTTCGTCAGTATCGATTCATAGACCACTTCACGGGTGAGCGCATGTCTGAAAATGAAGGTCGATTGGGGGAAGATCCCTCTTTCGTAGAGAAGCTCCGCGTCCTTGAGAACGGAGAGATGGGAGAGCAATTCTTGTTCTGGAACGTCTGTAACCGCCTTTATCAGCTCGTAACTGAATTCCCTCTCTATTGCCGATCCAGCCTGCAGTACCTCCTTGGCAGCGTCCGGCAACGAATCCACCCTGGCCATGATCACGTCCTGGATCGTGGAAGGAATAGTCACGCGATCCATCTCCTTGGGCAAATGGTACGTGTAGTTGGTTCGCTCTATGATTCCCATATCCCTAAGTGAGTGTACGAACTCCTCGATGAAAAACGGGACCCCTTCCGTCTTTTCCAGTATGAGCTCCTGGAGGTCAGGCGCTATGTTGTCGCTGCCCAACAAGTCGGCCACCATGGCCAGGCTTTCACGATTGGAGAGGCGGTTCAAAGTGAGCTGGCTATGAAAGGACTTACCTCCCCATGTGTGAACGAACTCAGGGCGATAGGTAAATATCATCAGTACCCGAGCGCCCGGGATACTCTCCAAGAGGTACTTGGTTGCCTCTTCTGAGCTCCTATCCATCCAGTGCAGGTCTTCAAAAGCGAATACCAGCGGTCCATTTTCTGCACCCTTCAGAATTATTCGCTGCAACGCACCGCAAATCCTGTCCTTCTTTGCCTCCGGACTCATAAGGATCTTGTCGATGCCGCTGTTCTCTACGGATAGCAGTTCCAGAAGATACGGCAGGGTAGAGGTCTCATCGACCCCCATTGTTGTGAGCCCTCTTTTTACTTTCGCGGTGACAGTCTCATCCGCTTCTCCGTCCTCTATGCCGAAGTTCGACTTCAGAATATCTATGATGGGGTGATAAGCGACTCCTCGCCCGTAAGAGAGGCACTTTCCTTCCAGGAACAAAATGTCTTCGTTCGCCACTGCCTTTCGGAACTCGTACAAAAGCCGAGACTTGCCGACTCCAGCCTCCCCCATGATGGAGACCGCCTGGCCTCTCCGGGCCTTAGCCCTCTCAAAGCTGTCAAGTAAAAGTTCGAGCTCTCTTTCCCTTCCGATGA
>JBKQMK010000069.1:0-2959 GCA_052146735.1 Desulfomonilaceae bacterium
GCTAACGCTCCAGTTTCGGCTGAGGAGAAGGCCTCCCACCACAGGTGCGAGCAGAGAGCCGATTTTGCCGACAGCGTACGCCCAGCCGACCCCTGAGGCCCTGATGTCAATGGGATATGAAACTGTACCGAGCGCCACGATGCCAGCGTTACTGCCGAATACGAAAAATCCGGTGACAACGCACACAGCGGCGATGACGACAAACTGACTGCCAGCAAAGAATCCGAAAACCACCAGACTAAGAAACGCAAGTACATGGGCAAGTTTCAACGTCCGGAATGTATTGAACTTGTCCATCAAGCGACCGACGGTGATTATAGCGAAGGCGGAGCCGAGATTGATGAACGCAAAGGCCAAGCTATATTGCTGGACAGTAGCGCCACTTTGGCGCAGCAGCGTGGGCGCCCAGGACAGCAGGATCCATATCAAGTAGAAGCTCCCGAAGAAGGCTACCCACAAAAGCAACGTAGTGAGTGCGCGCCCTTCCGAGAAGAGATGCTTGACGGGTATACCAGCAAGCTTCTGCTCAGGTGTGTAGATCTGAACTCTTTCGTCGTTAGCGAGAGCCGGCGCGATCCTGGAGACTATTTTACGAATCCGCAACTTGTCTTTCCCTTGTCTAACCAGGAATTCCAGGGACTCAGGGAGGAACAGTGCCACAAGAAGGCCGACTATGATAGGGGCTACGCCGCCCGCGAAGAAGAGCGACTGCCAGCCGTAACGTGGGAGCAGATAGAAGGCCGAAAGACCGCCAATTACAGATCCAACAGCCATGCCCGCCCACATCGTGGTTGTAAGCGATGATCGAAGTCGGCTGGGTGCGTATTCGCAGCCGAAGGCAAGGGCATTCGGAATAGCTCCACCCAACCCGATACCCGCGAGCAAACGGCACGCAGCCAGTTGCTCTAGACTGGTGATATATGCTGTCAGAAACGTGAACACACCGAAAATGAAAGCAGAGACAAATAACATCAGCTTGCGTCCCCAGCGGTCAGCAAGCATGCCCAAAACGATCGCACCGACCAAGGGCCCGATTTGGCCAGCGCCGACTGCCAGACCAAGGGCGCCAGGGCTCGAATGCAGAAACTCCGCAATCTTAGGCAACGTCACACCTATGACCGTCAGATCGAAGCCGTCGAGGAGGATCACACAAAAGCACAGGAAGCAAACCCAAATCTGATAGGGTGTGAATCGAGTGCCATCAAACATTTCCCTTACACTTACTGTCCTGGTTTCCATGTTTACTCCCTCCAAGATAAGTTTTTCGTTTGAGATTGTGAGCGGATCGGCATTGGGCCTGAACTGGTGCCTTCTTGCACTGCCCCGTTGGATTTTCAGCACAGTTGTGGTCCCGGGCGGTGTCTGCCTCACCGCCCCCGCGGGTAATACAAGGAACATACCGTGAAGACTCCAGGCAGGAGCGACCGAGGTGCCTGTCGTATCATTGCTGAAATCCTTGAGCTTCAACAGGCTAAAGCACGATTTGTCTTGGGTAATCTGCCTCCAGCTCGTATTTCAACTCCCCCCACACGGGTCTGAAGATACCCGCTGGCATCAGTTTCAAGTCCGGGGAAACCATTGGCTTAAACTCCATGTTCGCCAGTATGTCTTTTTCCAGATCAACGCCGGGCGCAATCTCAGTTAACATCAGACCATCCTGAGCAAGTTCGAATACAGCCCGTTCCGTTACGTAGATAGCCCTCTGCTTGACACTCCATGCGTGCTTGCCACTGAAGGCAATCTGCTCGACCTTATTCAGAAATTTCCTGATCTTGCCTTCTTTGACGATGCTTAACGTGCCGTCTCCCGACTTGACTTCCAGTCCGCCGGCGGTAAAGGTCCCGCAGAATACCACCTTCTTCGCATGCTGGGTCGTGTTGATGAAGCCGCCTACGCCCATGGGTCTGGTCCCGAACTTCCCGGAATTGATGTTGCCCTCCTTGTCCGTCTGGCCAAGGCCGGTATAGGCCATGGTGAGACCACCGCCTTCAAACCAGTCGACCATGTGATCCTGCCGGATCATGGCTTCGCCGTTGCAATGAGCACCAAAATCCGAACCAACGCCCGGGATTCCGCCAATATTTCCACACTCGGAAATGAACATCATGAGGTGGCTGCACCCCTCCTCGGCAGCCACGTTCGCAACTCCCTGCGGGATGCCAATGCCCAGGTTGACCGGCCCCCGTACCAATTCCATCGCCGCACGACGGACGATGATCTTCCGCTCGCCAAAAGGCATTGGGGGAATGGTGGCCTCAGGTACTTTTAGGTCGCCTGCAAGGGCCGCGTTGAACTGCGTGCCCATGGTCTGCATCTGCGGCCTTTCCGCCACCACGATGTAATCGACGCACACACCCGGTACTTTGACGCGCTGTGGATGCAAGGTTCCGGCCTTGACCAGGTGTTCCACCTGGGCTATGACAATGCCGCCGCTGGCCTTGGCCGCCAGGGCAACGGGTAGCACTTCCAATGCGATGGCTTCCTTCTCGAAGCTGATATTGCCATTTTCATCCGCGGTAGTACCCCTAATGAGCGCTACGTCGATAGGGAAAGTCTTGTAGAACAGCCATTCCTCCCCTTCAAAGTTCACTACCTTTGTAAGATCGTCTTTGCTAATGCTGTTGACCTTTCCGCCATCAACCCTTGGATCGATAAAGGTACCCAGCCCTGTTTTGCTCAGAAGACCGGGGGAACGTCTTGCAATCTCGGTATACCACTGGCACATGACGCCCAGCGGCCAGAAATAGCCCTCTATTTTCTCCTCTTCCATCGCCTTGGCCATCTGGGGCTCTGAGCCAATGTGCGACGTCAAAACTTTCTTCACCAGGCCCTCCGTACCCTCTTCCGCCCACACGCCTCCGCCCCGGCCTTTCCAGTCGCCGACACCGGCGGCATGCACGAACGTGATACCCCGGGGATGTCCCACCGTAAGGTAGCGGTCGCGAACGGCAAGCGCTAT
>JBKQMK010000070.1:0-4527 GCA_052146735.1 Desulfomonilaceae bacterium
TGAATCTCATCATCTCGCACTGGCTGGAGTGTACGGTTAACCCAACCGCTGGGAGGGAAAAATTCTACCCCGAACTCTGGCTCGATACGCCCAAACTTCAAAGGAAGCTGGAGCGATTCAAGGAAAAAGCGGAAGGATTGCCGCAGATCTGATGCGTCGATTTGCACGGTAGTCGCCTCGTCTCAGAAACGAACAAAGATGGCTTTAGAAAGTGTGAAGGAAGTGTTCGAGACCATGCCGAAGGTCTTTGCAGCGGACAAGGCAGCAGGTGTGGATGCGGTGTTCCAGTTCCACATTACAGGCAAGGAAGCTGCCAATTGGAACATAGTTATGAAAAATGGTGCATGTGACATTTCCGAGGGTATTCACGGCAACCCCAGCGTGAGTCTGACCTGACCGACATTGACTGGCTCGCCATGTGCAACGGACACCTCGACGGCATGTCAGCGTTCATGAGCGGGAAACTCAAAGCGACGGGGAACCTGATGCTGGCACAGCAAATCCGAACGCTGTTCCTGTTGGGATAAGCCGGAAACCCTCAGAGCACCTCTGCGGCTTGGCTGGGAACATGGCCGAACATGTTCCCGTCGAGCAGCTGCGGGTAAGATCGGGACATCTACAATGATATCACTGACCGGCAAGACGGCATTGGTCACCGGTGCGTCCCGAGGGCTGGGACGATCTATCGCTATGGCCTTGGGGTGCGCCGGGGCAAACGTCGTTGTGACAGACATTCTCATAGAAGACGACAATCACAATCCGGCTCAATGGGCCGATTATAGTCTCTTGGCCGGCCATTTCACGCAATCGGGCGCTGTGCACACGGTTTCGACAGCGCGGGAAATTCAAGAGCACAAGGTCGGCAGTCTGGCCTTGAAATTGGATGTACGTGATGCTGCAGAAGTTCACTCGGTAGTCGCTCGCGCACGAGATGAATTCGGTGGGATCGACATTTTGGTGAATAATGCAGCCATCATGGAGAATTTCGGCAGACTGGATTCTCAGAGTCTCCAACTGTGGGAACGGGACCTGAAGGTGAATCTCTCCGGGGCATTCATTTGTGCGCAAGCAGTCTGGCCCGGAATGGTGGAAAAAAGCTGGGGTCGGATAATCAATATGTCATCCATTGCCGGTTTGATGGGTGCCTATACGCATCCCAGTTACGGCGCGTCGAAAGCAGGTCTGATCGGCCTCACCAAGTCATTAGCCCTGGAAGGGGCTCGCCACGGGATTACCGTTAATGCGGTAGCGCCCGGCTTCATTGATACGGAAGCCGTCCGCCTGGCGGGAGAGGAAAAAGTGGAGCGTTATCGGAGCCGTTGCCCCATGAAACGTTTGGGCCGAACAGAGGAAGTTGCAGCGGTGGTCGCCTTCCTGGCCTCGGATGCCGCGGGATTCATCACGGGCGCAGTCGTCCCTGTCACTGGAGGCATGGACCTTTTAAGTTTCTAGTGGATCGGCTCCATAAAGCCTGTGCAGATTGGTTGAGCAATATTCGGATCACCCCACAATATCGGAGAGAGACTCGTCTCGTTAACCCAGAAAAAGGGCAGGCGAAGAAGACACGATAAGTCGTAGCCCTTTTCAAGATTCCAGCGAGCGATGAAGGTTAGTTTAGCAAATATTCAAAAATCTTGCCGGCTAAGTAACCATCAGACACCAACACTATAAAGCGTGATAGGATGGTCAATCCCCTTCAGTTCAACGCCGGGTTTGGAGTCTGCCCTAAAGATATTGCTTACGCTTGAGTACACCTCTTCGGTCACAAGTGTTTCGCCTGCACTGGCCTCGTCTTCAATCCGGAACGCAAGATTGATCGGCGTGCCCACAGCGCCGTATTTCTTTCGTTTATCGCAGCCTATATTGCCTACGACCAATGGTCCCTTGCTTATTCCTATTCCCATGGCAAGGGGGGCTGGGCCTGCCGCCAAGTTCGCATGTTCTTCGGTTGCATTTCCCTCAGAAGGCTGCTTGGCTCCTCCAGGAGTGGCCTGCAATTCCCTGTTAAGTCCGGGCATTGCCTGCTGCATATCAATTGCGCACTGCACTGCCCGCTCAGTCGCATCAGGCATATGGCCGGGTGCGCCGAAAAAGGCCAGGATTCCATCTCCCGTGAACTCATCTATAGTTCCGCCATGCCTGATAATTATTTCAACCATCTTCTCCAGGAATCGATTTAAGATATCCACCACAACTTCAGCGGAGAGTGAGGCGGTCAGCGCGGTAAACCCCCGCAGATCGGACACCAGGATTGTGACATCCCGCAGCTCTCCGCCAAGGTGGACACCTGCCGGAGACTTCAGGATTTCTGACACAACCTCCGGGCTGAGGTAAGTGCCGAACGTTTCTTTTATGAAATCTCGCTCTCTCAGGCCTGCCACCATCCGGTTGAAACCTTCCGCGATGAAGCCGATCTCGTCTTTTGATACGACGGGCACAGAATCGTCAAGCCCTCCTTGTCGGATTCGCTCCATACCCGAGCCTATTTGGGAGCATCCGGCATTTGCGCGCGTGGCATATGGTCCGGGAAACAGTTCGGGATTTTGGCACCTTATGATCACGCCGAGCACTGACAATGGGGAACGCCACAGGCGTAGCGTCCTCGTCGAGTGGCGTAATCAATCACAATGATATTAGCGTCTTGGAAGAAAACGGCAAAATCAGAATGGGCCATAAGTAATCTCGGCAGGTCACTAATCCGAGCTTGCCGAACACAGAGGCAGATAACCCTCTTTCTTCCAAGTTCTTGGAAATCCCCAACCTTGTTTCACGCGCGCACTTACCGGATGAGCCAGTTAGAGGTATAGTACTTTGGCCTCTTGGGAGAGGGGAAGGATCTCTTGGCTTGTCCTGGGCAACTCATGGAGCAACGGGAGACAGCACGCACGCGGAGCCCTTTCTGCATACAGAATTTTGGCTAAAATTTCGGGTCGTTTTCAGACCCAAAATGAAATAACATGGCGGACGTCCGCCGAGTTTTTTCGCAAAGCACATTAGGAAGAAACTGGTGATCCTGCTGGGGAGTAAGAGGGCCTTGGGCGTAAAAAAGCGGCAAGATGCAGAAGCGGTACACACACCTAAGGGGCAGGTCATCGCGCTGATGAATGGGCGCAAGAATCTTCACATGTTTTCGGTGCCTGTTTCCAGCCTAATTTCAAAAAACATGGCGGACGTCCGCCGATTCAAACGTCTCATGATATCGGCACCATATGCACTAGGGCCTTGAGAACACCTAGCTACGTGATACCAAAACCAACCACCTGAGGGCTGGCTCGCTCTTTACGCCTTCAGTCTTTTTCAGACCGCTTGGCCGTACGATATCTGTGGTCTTCGGTTTTCACCACCTCAAAAGGCTTTCCGCACTCTTGGCATTCTCCCCATGTAGGGTTTTCATCAGTGGGCAGGCAATAGTTGTCCACATCCTGGTGAGCGTAGTCACACCATGGGCAAATGACTGAATCTGCAGAACTCTTCTCATACTTGTCCAACATAAGCCCCTCCTCTCCGTTTCGCATTCGGCGGTGTGGGAACAATCACCCTGGTCACGCGGTTTCACAGTCAAAAGGCTATCACATGCCTCAATAGCAACCAACTTGCTGGCGCCGCAGAAAATAAGTCCACATTTTGAGTCTGCTTTTGGACCCAATTTCAAAAAACATGGCGGACGTCCGCCGAATTATAAGTGTCCTCATATCAGTAACATAGCTATGTGAAAGCACCGAGCCGTGTTCGTCACCCGGCGAAGCTGAGTGCTGCGGACCGACGGACGATCACGCGCAGACCTAATGATCGGGTCGACGGCCCCAAACAGATCTTTCGCGCCTGATCACTTTCTCTCAGTATTTCCCGTTCTGAATCGTTAGCCATCTGCCTACCCGAATTAGTCTTCAGGGCGTTATTTCCCGAAAACACAGCCTTTGTTCCGGGAATGCAAAATCAATCTTATCAGTGTTTACGCCCCTTTACCAAAAAAATGACCCGCCCTCGAAAAAAAATGTCGGATCACCCCCGAGATCTTCCTCCCCCTTTGAGTAAGAGCCGGGGAGCCCCGGACGAAAGGACAAAGAGAAAGGATATTGAATTATGACCGGATCTCAAAGACCGAGAGAGTACGAGGGCAGCCGCACTGAGGACACAGCTAAGAGCGGCAAGAAGAAACCACCTATTGACCCGCCAGTAACGGTACACGAGATGGCTCAGAAGCCCATCTCCGAAATAGCAACCACATTCCACGAACTAGATAGGCAGGCTGAAGAGGCTGAGGAATTGGTTTCGGAGCACGACGAGCTTTCTACCGCTTTGGACGAAGAGGAGTACGACGACGAGTACGATGATGAGCAGGCAAAAGAGAACGGAGGTACGGCGACCGATCTGGGACCAGAGCCTTCATCTCCGGATGCGGAACAGGCGGAATCCGAAGAAGTGGATCAGGATTTTATTGAACAGGCAGTGGATATTGCAAACGGGTATGAGGATCGAAATGAGCAAACCCGTTTGGAGTACGCCATGTGGGTCTTCGAGACTTTC
>JBKQMK010000071.1:0-7098 GCA_052146735.1 Desulfomonilaceae bacterium
CTTCTAAGAGCCAAATCGTACAGCAGACGGAGGATCGCGAAATCACGTACGCCTTTCCTGTCATCTCTATCCCGTACAAGTCCCAGCATCCTCCGTACATTCCGAGTTCCAGGCCCTGCGGTGTCTCGGTACTGCTTGCTTTTTGGCCCTTTGATTTTGAGTTCCCAACTAACCACCCCCAACGTTCCGGCCTGCTCCACCATAGACCTCAAGGCGCTCAATCTCCTGTTGATCGTTGCAGGGGACAGTTTTCTGCTCTCCATAAGATCCCTGTACTCGGCGGCCAGAGCGTTTGCTCCTCCTCTTCCTGTAGACAGGAAGCGTCTTGCAGCGTGATCGAGGTTGCCGTCTTGGATGCCCAGGAACCGAGCAAAGTCAGTTAGATCTTTCTTGTAAGCAGCGATGGTTCGCTCGGATTTATTGGAAAGAAAGATTTTTGCGAGACGTTCGGCATCAATGCGGCCAGCGGACTGGAAAATCTGATTGGACGCCGAAATCTCTGTGAGGTCGGTAGTGCCTTGGCTCATAATGTCCTTTCCACACCCTTCACCGCGAAGACAGACGAAGAATCCCGAGTTTGAAGCTCCTCTTCTTACCTCGGGTCTTCGGAAAGTTCAAACGACAGCCTGGGTGACTCCGTCTTTCCAATGGAAAAATAGTTCCATATAACCACGTCCAACATCCTGCTGACCGTGAACCCCCGCTCTCTTCGCTCACTTTCAAAAAGTTCCAAAAGCGCTGCGTCAACGGTTCCCGCGAGTTTCCCCCGAGGAACCGTATGCCTCCTGGTACCTTCCACAGTATCGGGCATAGGAGGAGCGGGAAGATATCCCCCGGTCGTTTTCATCGGAACTGTCGGAAGGTTCGAAAACTTCTCCTCAAATACTTTTTCGGCTGCCTCTCTGCTGACCCTTTCGATAATTGGTCTGACATATTCTTCAATGTAATTTTCAACGTACGCTGAAAACTCTTTCGGCAATTGCTCCTTGGCTTTTTTGGACATAATTTTCTCTCCCTGGTCTTCATTATTTGAAAGTTTAGAATCTTCCAATTTTTTCAGCCACGCGTGGTATCTCTTTCGGATCGCATTACTCGTGAGAGGTAGCCCACTGGTCTTAGGGAATTCTGCTTCAACGCGCTCAGCGACCTCTTCCCAGGTGATCTTGGGGTCTTCATTCTTCAGGTCGGCTACGAACATTATCAATTGTTCTTTTATGCTCTTGGGCGTAGTGGCCTCCCCTAGAAAGACGGAATAGTTGCTCAAGTTTTAGAACGTTCTGATAATTAAAAATAACATGTGTGAATGCAGGTGTCAAGGACTTTCAGAAGGTTCTGATAATGCATGTGTGCTTGACATAACCGAGGTGAATGCGCATCTGGTGGGAAAATCCAAGTTCGAGGAGAAAGAATGTCAGAGGCATTCATAGTATTCTGGGACGTACAGCACGGACACGCCACATACGTGAAGACCCCAAATGGGCGACACGTCGTGATCGACCTTGGCACTGGGAGCTATGGGTCGGGGGAGGCATTCAGTCCCCTTGAGCACCTAAGATCCAGATACAAGATCACTCAATTGGACTATGTGGTAATCACGCACCCGCACGTCGATCACATCGACGACGTATTCTGCTTTGACGACCTGAATCCCAAAGTTCTCCTGCGGCCTAAGCATCTCGCTAAAGGCCCCATTCTTGAAAAAGCGAGCGACAATGACAGGCCGAAGCTTGACAAGTATTTCGAAATTAGCGAGAGATATAACAGTCCTATCGCACACACAAGCCCAAATTCACCTGCGAATCCGGCCAATTGGGGTGGCTTGCACATCACATCGTACATTCCCTCTCAGTGCGCCCAAAGCAACGTTAACAACCACAGCATAGTAACGGTCTTTGAGTTCGGAGGCATCCGAGTACTTGTGCCTGGCGACAATGAACCCCCTTCCTGGAACGAACTGATGGGCGTGGATGGATTTGCAAGTCGTACGAAAGATGTGGACCTCATGCTTGCGCCCCATCACGGGCGCAACAGTGGATTTGACGCTGACACCATGAACCACCTCAATCCAAGGATTACCGTGATTTCTGACGGGGCGTACTGCGACACTTCAGCTACTACTCGTTATACCGCTATTTCACGGGGCTGGAACGTCTATAAACCCAACGGCCAAGGAGAGACAAGATACTGCTTGACAACTCGCAAAGACGGGGTCGTAACTGCCTCGTTTGGAAAGAATCCCGATGGGAAGCCGTTTCTCCATGTCGAGATCGGTTAATGAAATGACGCTCAAAACAAAGAATACCACTCTCATCCTGGGCTTCATTGTAATAATCTACGTTGGATTTGCGATGGCAAACGGATTGGACTGGGGGTTCGCAACTGACATACAAGTCAGCAAAGAGGGGGTGAAACTCTCAGATCCATTGCTAACAATGGGCCTGCATCTCCTTGCGCTCCTCTTGTCCTACATACTGCCACCGGAATTTAAGCACCGAATTATTTACCTCCGCTGGAATGATCCGCTACCTGGTAGCAGGATTTTCTCGTCTCTTGTCGATAAGGACAGCCGAATTTCCCGAAAAGAGTTGGTCAAGAAGTACGGGAAACTTCCCACTGACCCGGTTGAGCAAAACAAGTTATGGTATAAGATTTACAAGACGAAGCAGTCGGACGAGGTTGTCCTCAATTCACATGGACGCTGGTTGTTGTTTCGGGACATCTTCTCCATTTTGCTAATCCTTATCGTCCCAGCCACATGTTACACGTACTGGAAATCGGGTGTTGAAGTCGGGAGCGTGTATTTTGGTCTCGCTGCGGTTTTGCTCGTTTTCCTCTGGACTACCGCACGGAACACGGGAAACCGATTTGCCTGCAATGTGCTGGCACGATAGCATAGGAATGCTCCAGGGACATTCTTCACCTCCATTCCGGCACGGAAGTTGTCAATAAGAAGATTCCCAGGCGTATTCAGGAGTTTTTGGACCTTCGCCTTTTCCTAGTCTCGTCGCGCGGGGGCTGACACTTATGAAAATCACGCCCAACCCGGTAGTGCCGCAGTCCGTTAGATCGTAAACGTACGTACAAGGATAAGTAAATGAAAAGACTGAATGTGATTAGGTGCTTGGTGATCTCTCCTCTAGACGTTGAAGCCGAGAGAGTAGGCATTGCCGAGACTATCGAAAGGTGGAACGGGCAAATTGGGTGCACTCTGGAGGTTTTGATTCAGACGGTCCGCTGGGAGACGCACGCAGCACCGGAGTTGGGTGCAAACCCACAGACTCTACTGAACAAACAAATAGTTCAGGACTGCGACTGTGCAGTTGCCGTGTTCTGGTCGCGACTCGGAACACCGACTGCCAAAGCCAATTCCGGCTCTCTGGAAGAGATCGAGGAAGTGCTTGCAAATGGCGGTCACGTAATGGTGTATGCTTGCAAGCGTGACATCCCGCAAGCCCTTGCTAATCCAAACCAACTCGCCAGACTCAAGAAGGCACTGGGCGGCTTGCGAAAGAGGGGGCTAGTATTCGAGTACTCCGATGTGCAGGAGCTACAAATGCTCCTGATGGGACATCTTACGAACACGGCTAATATCATTCTGCAACAGAGTGGTGAGCGGAGAATTGGACGAGAGCCTGACTCGGTTGTCCCGGACATCCGAATCAAGACAGCCTGGGGCGTTGCGCCAACGGAGCCAGAGCCTCGCAGCCTTCTGAGTGCAGAAGTGCAGAACCACTCAACCCAGCCCATCCACTTGGCGACAATACAAATCGAATCATCCGATGGCCGACTGATGATTCCATTCAGAGATGTGTTCTTCAGGCCAATTGAAGGGAGAACAACACTGGAGCCAGGGAAAAGTGTGCAGTTTTACTTCGATTTCGTCCTATTATTGGAGGTGGTCAAGAAAAAGAAGGGGGCACGCCTCCGACGGGTGGTTGTAACAGACCAGGTTGACCATAAATTCTATTCTTCAGAGGAGGACATGGAAATCGCTGTATCGAATTTCATGAAATGGACCGAAAAAACACGCAAAAAACGCACAGTCAAAAAGGACAAGAAATAGTGAAGTTGCATCCGGGTCTGTTGTCCGCCGAACCCGTTTCAGAGAGGGAACTTGCGGAAACGGGATACTGACTGAGCAGACTCCCTACGAAAAGTCAAAAAAATAAGGCCCGAGGCAAAGCACCAAAAAGCGCCAGTTCCTAACAAAGAGGTTCCAGCGAGAGCAACGCGATGAGGAGAATCACACGGGAAATGCTCGGGTTTGTTCGCGCGGGCTCACCGAGAGAGAACATGAGGGACCGTTTGTCCTGTAAGAAAAACGAAAGTGTTACGAAAATTAAATGGTGTCCCCGAACAATCTTCTATTTACCCGTCCAAACAAATTCCGAACTCGTGATGTCTGGTCATCATATCAGCGGCCATGATTCATGAATGGATGAACTTTTCTCAGCGTGAGCAGAGGAAGAAAGTAAGCCGCTGAATTGACACCGCTCTAGCCAAGAATTCCTCAATCATCACCAGCAAGATGGTAATCTTCGGGATGCTGAAATTCTATATCATCCCATGAAACATCACGATAAACCCGTCCCTGCTCGTCTTCAAGGTCGGAAGTTTGAGAATCCCAATGGATTTTCTTTACCGTCAGCACGCGATCCGGTTCTGCTAACCTGTAAACCTCGTTGCCTAGAAATAAGAAATCGCCAATCGCCCTCATTACCGTTTGTGAGCGGATGACCTCTTTTTGCGGACGACCTCTCGCTTCCCGCTCAGCCTTCGGTAATTCAGTTTTGGCTGTAATATTCATATCATTCTCTCCATGGTTGCGGCAGTTGCCAAGGAACGAGATATTCGTTGCCATCAGAATCCCGTAAGTGAACACTTTCCGATTCATAAGAGATGCGAATAACCTCAAAACGTCGATCATCACCAAGAAGAGATGCAGAATAGCCCTCTGCTATTCCTTCACCGTTAGACCTCGCTGCATCAGTAAAAAAATAGGGAATAACCCTGAAGTCCATGAGGTCATTATCCAACTGCCAATTCATATCTTTCCCAGTGATGACGCCGAGGTCTATCTCTTCTGAAGGTTTAATAGTGTCTTGAAACGATTCAAGTATCCCCTGGGCTTCAGCCTTCTCACGTTCGCCGGTTTGGTTCACCGGAATATGACGAGTTTTCTCAACCCCTCGGATATACTCCCAAGCGGATCCGCCAAGCCTCATCTGATTTGCCCAAAGTTTTGCTCTCATTTGTTTTCCTCGTCCAAGGTGTCTTTTAAAGGAAAGACTCAGAAAATACCTATGTACGTGATCTCTCCCTTGGAAATCCTGCTACTCGTTTTTGCGAGCAGCATTACGACCTCTTCGATGTGTCGGTGGTCTGGAAACCACGGGAAGCCATCAGGCTCCGGCTCACAGGAGGATAAGAGGCTTTGGCAGTCTTCTATCCATTGATCGAACTCGGATTGAATCCATTCCTTGAAGTACCGTTTATTTGCGAGGGAGTATCCCTTAGTCATCAATTCCTGAAATCGGGTGCTATACATAATTTTTCTCCTTATCAATTCGTTGGTACGCCGGTCTTGAGTAATTTTCCGGCCTGAATCAATTCTTCTGCAAAAACAGGGCTAATTCTTGTTTCGGGGACTGACCCCAGCAGCAACTCTAATAATTTCAACTCCCTTTCGGACAAGCCCTTCTGGATCACCCTCGCACGACTGACGCACAGCCTCAAATTGGCACAACCTGAAATCGTAGTATTGTAAGCCGATCCAGGTGAGACACTCGAAAACTTTGACCCATTCATAGCAATCTGAGTCCATCATCTTCTGCCCCTCTCTCAAAGCATAGAGTAGAAGTCGCTTATAATCTTTCTCTTTAGCAGGCGGATATTGTTGTTCTGAAGCTACCCATTCGGGAGTTTGTACTCCATCGAGCCTATCCAAAGCTGGTAAGAAAATATGGTTGCACATCACTAGAATCTTTTCTACGGAGGCAGACGGTGAGATGACTTGCTTGAGCTGGTCGTAAAATTCGTGGTCATGGGCAACCGCTGCTAGAGTCAGAGATACCCATATCCGTGGAAGGCTCTCCCGGCCCTGTTGAATTACTTCTTGGCATTTTTTTATGATGAATTTGAGTAGTAATTCTGATTCTATGCAGGGTCCGGTAGGGCGTGCGCGAATAATCATTTTCATTTTTGGGCTCCTTATCAATTCTTGGTTGTGCCGGTCTTAAGTAATTACTGGGCTGTAATCAATTATTCTGAATGGAAGTGCCAACCTTTCTCCTGCGCTTGAAAATCGCCTCTTTTATAATATTCAGTCCTTCATCAATCTTCTCTTCCAGTGGTACGGACGAAAACCGACACTTCTCATCAAATTCTTGAATCTCCTCATCGGACTGCAATGCAAGCCATAAAATCAATGCCCACACGGGATAGAATTCAAAACTCCTCTGCCTTTCCAGTTTTCTGCCCTCTCGCCAACACCAACGCAGAAATCCTCGTGCAGTTTTAGGACTCAAAGGACGGCGTTCGATCTTTTTTGGCGGAAATTCAGCAGTACTATCTACTGCCTGAAGTCGGTTTAATTCGACAAGAAACAAGTTTATGGAACAGGTCAAGACTTCTTGGTATGTATATGAGTCAGAAGAAATTAAGGTCTGGAAAGCGCTTTTCAGTTCCTTATTCTGGTGAAGTGCAACCATGCCAAGCCCTTGCCAAACTGGATCGAGCCTCTGAATATCGCTTCCGAGCATGTCGGTGAAGCGTACGATCAAGAATCTCAGAAGCAATGTATCGTCGATGCAATATGAGGAACAGTCTTGGTCGGGCGTCATCTTAATTACTCCTTAACAATTTTGGCTATAAGCCGGTGTCTGTAGCATTGACCGGCACCAGACATTTTTTGATGAATATTTAGGGCTCTCTTCGTTCCCGCTACAACGGACGTCGAGCACCAACTCTGGCCAAGCCATTGAATTCGTCAAAAATATTTCCTCTCGGTGTGCCTGGGATTTTCCAGAATTCTACCCCCAACACATCTCCATTCTTGAGGTCAACGAAGCACCAGACTCTTTTATCGCCCAAAAGCCC
>JBKQMK010000072.1:0-12599 GCA_052146735.1 Desulfomonilaceae bacterium
CAGAGACCGTGCAGGATGGGTCGGGGAAAACCTCCCATCTTGGCAAAATGTGGATCTAGGTGCAGAGGGTTTAGGTCGCCGTTCAGTCGGTAGAGCGCAGCTTGGTTTTCCGGGATGAAATAGGAAGTGCTGAAATCCGGCTGGGTCCCTTCCGGAGGCTCAAGCGCTTCGGCTTTGGGTCCGGAGTCCCCACCGAAGCCCCCTGCGCCAACGTAGAAAACGCCGTGTTCGGCCTCGGCCAAAAGCTCACCCGTTTCAGTCATGACCTTCAGGCGCCAGACAATCAATGCCCCTTTGACCTTGTCGTAAATATTTGTGATTTCTCCATCAACGAGGACTGTGCCTTCAGGTGGAATCGCGCGATGGAGTCTAACCGATTCTTCCCCGTGAATGAATCTGGAAAGATCGACCTTCACATCCTTAAAGAGTTCGCCAAATATGTCAGTGCCCATGACTGTGACAAAGCTGGGAAAGACCTTTAGCCCGCCTTCGGCATTCTCGTATATAAATGGGAGCTCTTCTGTCTGCGCTCCGACACTCAGCGCATATACAACAACATCTTTCCACGTGTACTCGAATGGGATCGGGTCGCATCTCTTACCAATTAATTCCATATCAATCATGCACGCCTGCTCACTCCCATAAACCTCTTCGAATGCCCTGTCCAAGAAAACAGGTGGTTTTCCCGATCTGCCGGATTGATTGGATGTGAACAGAGTTGCCTGATATCTATTTGGCAACCACGCTGGCCGGTAGCTTCCTGGTGAGGATGTCCACCGCTTCTTCCACCATCTCCTCCACAACCTGCCTTGCGGGCTTAATATCGCGGATTAGCCCGGATACCTGCCCGGCGAGACCGCCCACATAGTCTGTCTTGTCGGCCTCGAGAAAGCCCCAAAGGAGCGCAGAAGAGAGTAGAACCTGAGTAGGGAAGGGAAGGGGATCAAGACCCGATTCGTCCCACAACCTATGATACTCATTCAAGCTCGCTCGTAAGGTCTTACCGGTGTAAGCAGTGGAGACCCGCGTATCCTCATCGGTTGAATTCAGAATTCGTTGCTTGTTGGCGTCTAGTGCGCCTCCTTCGTTAGTTGCCAGAAAACGCGTGCCAACCCAGACGCCTATGCAGCCCATGGCCAATGACGCAGCAAGCCCCCGGCCGTCTCCGATGCCGCCGGCGGCCAAAACCGGTACGGGCGCAGCAGCATCTATGGCCTGGGGCAGCAGGGCCATCGTCCCGATCCTTCCGGTATGGCCTCCCCCTTCATGTCCTTGGGCCACAATGAGGTCCACGCCTGATTCAGCCATGCGGCGGGCATTTTTTGAATTACCCGTAATCCCGAGCACCTTCATTCCGACTGAATGAGCTTCTTGCACCATGAAGCCGGGATTTCCGAGACCTGCGCAAAAGAGAGGGACCTGTTCCTCTATACAGACCTGGATGGACTCCTTTGGACGGTTAGTAGTGGAATTCAACTTTATCATGACATCCACATCAGGGAGCCCCATCTCAGCTCTCACCTTCTTTATCCACTCCCTGTGGGCCTCGGGAAGCTTCTTCAGCACCTCACTGAGCGGAAGCTCTTTTGCGCCACCGCCGGCCGGAGGAGCCACGCTCTTGGGCAGAAGCAGATCCACGCCAAACGGCTTGTCTGTGTGCTCCTTGATCTTCCGAATAGCATCCCGGAGTTCCTCCACGGTAAAGCCACTTCCCCCAAGGACCCCGAGCCCTCCAGCCTCTGAGACGGCAACAACCAACTCCACAGGCGCACCGGTCTTTTCACCGATGAGCGTGGGACCCATTCCTGCGCTCAAAATCGGATATTCGATTCCCAACATGTCACAAAGCTTTGTTTTCAGTGTTCGTTTACCCATTATTGTCTCCTTCCATCGGGATAAATAGCGCCTTGGATAGAGTCCGGTTGGCCTCCTATTCGGCTCAACCCGGAGCTGTCAAGCACGTTGCTGTATTGGTTGGTAGAATAACATTCAGTATGCCCAAAAAGCGAGTTCCAATTTCGCTCTGATCGCGGTCTGATTATCGCCACAATCAAGTGGCCGCTTATGCCGACGGCATCGTCAAAGGATTCCGGCATCTCTCCAGCTTCCCCGCGGCGTCAGCTTAGTCTGTTCCTCGCCCGAAAACTTCATCTGAAGCCACTATGCCTCCAATCGCAGGAAAGTTGCTTTCGTCAGTATCGAAAAACTCAGGGTGGATTCAAAAGCCCCTTTCTTCCTGGCAAACAGTTCGCCTCGCGGCCACATCTCGATTAGATCAGTGTTCAGTGGTTGTCGGCAGAATGTCATTCGGAAACAAAATATCCTTTACAGCGACTTTACTATCGTGTTAAACTGATCTTGTCAAGAGCGGGAGACTATTCACCCCACCACTTTGTCGTCATTGAACAGGATTCAGATTCCATGCAGTCAGTCAGCGGTCATATGAGCGATGATCTTGAGCCAAGCCAGCGCAATGGCGCTGCCTCTTCGACAAAGTGGAAAATCCTGGCGGCAGCGGAAGAAGTGATGTCGCAGAAGGGCTTTGCCTCCTCGTCCATTTCTGAGATCGCTCGTAAAGCTAATGTGACCGATTCGGTTATTTACCAGTATTTTAAGGGCAAACAAGATCTTCTCTTTTCGGTCCCCGGCGAAAAATTGAAGAGACAGTTGGTCCTGTTGAAAGAGCATCTCGCAGGAATGCCTGACGTGCAGAGCCAATTGCAAAAGGTCATATGGCTCCAGCTCCGATACCATGACACCCACCGTGGTTATGCCCGGTTGCTCCTCATGGAATGCCGGTCATTTAAGGCGTTCTATTCCAGTCCTGCTTACGAGATCCTGCGTGAATACACCCGTATAGTGTCTTCAATATTGGCTCGGGGCGTCAAAGAAGGAAGATTTCGCGCCGATGCCCCCATTCGGCTTATCCGTGATTTGATTCTAGGGACTCTGGACATGGAAACCATCAGCTCCCTGACAATCGGAGAAGTGGAGTCGGGCGAGTCGGATTTCGAAGATGTGGTGAATCTGGTGGATTCCATGATCGTGGCAAATACTCCGCCGGAAGGCGTGCGAGTAAACCGTTTGGATGCCATAATCGACGCGGCGAAGAAAGTCTTCGCAGAAAAAGATTTTGCCAAGGCGACCATATCCGAGATTGCCAGTCTGGCGGGCGTAGCGGATGGGACAATTTACGAGTACTTCCAAAGCAAGGAAGATATTCTTCTTTCTATAGCCACAAATCGACTCGACTCCTATCTGGAGAAGGTCGCCGGCGCGTTTGACATCAAGAGCCCCGATCGCAAGCTTCGCAGACTGATCAAGTACCATTTTTCCAGCTTCTTGAGCGATCGAGATTTCCTGAAACTGTTTCTTCTGCGACTCCACATCAACGACAAGTTCTACACGTCCAAAGCCTTTGAAGTATTCCGCAACTACTGCAGATTAATCGAGGATGTCGTAGAGGAGGGGAAGGCCGCCGGTGTTTTTCGCAGCACGGTCAATTCCAGAGTTTTCCGCAACATGTTTCTTGGCGCCTTTAGCCATATGTCTATGCGATGGTTCGTATTACGTGAATCCGCCCATGCGGACAGGATGGAGGAGATTGAGCAAGTAACCGAGCTTCTTACATCAGCGGTTATGGCAAGCCCTCCTCACGAACGGTCTCAATAGTAATTAAAGCGGGGCCTGGTCCGGCCGACAGCCACCGACGCCGGTAATCGGGCACGGCGAAAGGAGTGAATTAGGATGAAGACAGACTTCAAGAATGTGAGAGTAGAGGTTCAGGATGGCGTAGCACTGCTCTTCATGAACAATCCACCGGTAAACCAGCTCTCGGAGCACTTCGTGATGGAGTTGGTTGAAGCTATTTCTAGCGGCTTCCAGGACTCTGAAATCAAGGCAATCGTGCTGACTGGAACAGGAAAGAACTTCATAGCGGGCGCGGACCTCACGGAAATTTACAAAGTCACGGAAAAGGAGCCCTTGCTGCCCAAAGTGGAGGCTATGTCGGGTTTCCTCAATCAAATCGAGACGGGCCCCAAGCCCGTGATAGCAGCAATCAACGGCAATGCTCTCGGAGGAGGGCTGGAGATTGCCATGGCCTGTCATTACCGAGTGGCGTCCAAGGGCGTCCAGCTCGGGCAACCTGAGGTCAAGGTCGGGCTTATCCCTGGAGCGGGAGGAACTCAGCGCCTGCCCAGACTCATAGGTCTGCCAAACGCCTTGGAGATGATGACCGTCGGGAATCCGATCGATGCCGAAAGGGGCTTATCCAGACGGCTCATTGATGAGATGGTGGACCAGGAGAACCTGGTGAAAGCTGCCGTGGCAGCAGCCACCAAGTTTGTCTCAGGCGCAATCTCGCTGGAGGGTAGGCGGACCCGCAACAGATACAATCGGCTTCCCAGCGCGGCCGAGCTGAAGGCTATGGCGAACGGAGCCAAGTTCATGGCCATGTCGAAAGCCAAAGGATACGTAGCGCCATTCAAGGTGATCGAAGCCGTAGAAAAGGGCCTGTCGTTCAACATAGAAGCCGACGTCCGTCAAGAGGGCGATCTGTTTTGCGATTGCGCAGTTTCGGACGTGGCCAAAAACCTCATCGGCATATTTCTGAATACCAGAGCCGCCGGACGACTTCCACGAATTGAAGGCATTGAGCCGGCCCCGATCAAAAAGGCAGTGATGCTGGGTGGCGGAGTCATGGGGTCAGGGATAGTCAACTTATTGCTGAAGGCTGGCTTTGATACGGTTCTGTGGGACATCAACCAGGAGGCTGTGGATCGAGGCATCGCGGCCGTGAGGAAAACCTTCGAGTACCCCATCAAGCAGAAAAAAATGACCCAGGCCAATCTGGATTCAATGCTGGACAAGCAGTTCAAAGCGACCACGTCCCTTGAGGACGCGAAAGACGCGGACCTGGTGATCGAAGCCGTGCTCGAGAACATGGATGTCAAGCAAGGCGTGTGGAAGAAGCTCGAAGCAATTTGCCGACCTGAAACAATATTTGCCACGAATACCTCAGCGCTGCCGATTACCGAAATGGCTTCAGTGCTCAAAGACCCAGGACGAATGATCGGACTGCATTTCTTCAATCCGGCTCACCGGATGCAACTCCTGGAGATTATTTGTGCTGAGAAGACTTCCGACCAGACTCTGGCCACCTCTGTAGCCTTCGCACGCGCGATCAAGAAAATACCCATTGTGGTCAATGATGCGCCCGGTTTCTACGTGTCGAGGCAGCTTGGAGGTCTTTTTGGCGGGTCCGTGTATTTGGTTGCCGATGGTGTGGACGGAAATCAAGTGGAAAGGGTAATGAAGGACTTCGGAATGCCCATGGGCCCCGCGGAGCTTTCCGATCTGACAGGCATCGACATCAACTATCACGTAAACAAGACTTTCGAGAAAAGGCTGGGTGATAGTTACAAGGTCCACCCGCTTACGGAGCTAATCTACCAAACGGGCTGCTACGGACGAAAAACCGGTGCGGGTTACATGGATTACACGGGCGACAGGCCTGTACCAAATAAGAAGGTTGTCGACGCCATACAAAGCTACCTGAGCGCCAACGGTGTTTCTCCCAAGAAAGTCTCCGATCAGGAGATAGTCGACACTATGCTTGCTCTCGCAATAAATGAGGGCGCTCACATGATCGAGCAGGGAGTTTGCGACAGGCCGCAGGACATGGATCTGGCTATGATCTACGGCACCGGATTTCCTCCGTACAGGGGCGGTATATTCCGCTATGCGGACAAGTGGGGGATTGCGAACGTGTGCAGCAAATTGGCTGAACTCGAGAAGCAGTACGGGCAGCGGTTCCAACCGGCAAAGCTCCTCGAAGAGATGATCTCGTCCGGAAAGACCTTTTACTCGGCGTAACGGAGGCCCCCATGGCGGAAAAATTCGTCAGCAAGCGGAACCTGGATTTCCTGCTTTACGAAGTTCACGGAGTGGAACGACTTTCGACATTACCCTATTTTGAGGACCATACCCGTGAGACCTACGACCTTGTGATGGATACCGCTCTGAAGTTGGCTCGCAATTTGATGTATCCATACTTGCGGGAAATGGATGAAAAGGCCCCGGTGCTGGAAGACGGTCAGGTGAAGGTCCATCCTGTGGTTAAGACCATGATGAAGGAATGGGGAGAGGGAGGCTGGATCTCTTCGTCCATGCCGTACGAGGTGGGAGGCCAGCAACTGCCGATCACCATCCACATGGCCTGCAACTACGTGTTTGCAGCAGCCAATTTCCCCGCCACCGGCTATTCGGGCTTGACGACAGGCGCTGCGCACTTGATCCTCTCTTACGGCGCCAATGATCTGATAGAAACATACACTCCCCGGATGCTGGCGGGTGAGTGGCAGGGGACAATGGCCCTTACCGAACCTCAGGCCGGCAGCTCTCTTTCGGATATCACCTCGCGAGCGGAGCCCACGGACGAGGGATATTATAAGATCCGAGGGCAAAAAATATTTATCTCTGCCGGGGACCATGACGGTGTGGAAAACGTGGTCCACATGATGCTGGCCAAAATTAAAGGCGCCCCCCCTGGCGTCAAGGGTATTTCGCTCTTCCTGGTCCCCAAGAAAAGGCTTAAGAGTGACGGAACGCTGGAGCCCAACGATGTGGCCGTGGCAACGGTCTATCACAAGTTGGGCTACAGAGGGTGTCCGATTACCCAACTCAGTATGGGAGAAAACGACGACTGTCGAGGGTACCTTATAGGTGAAGCACACAAAGGACTCTCGTACATGTTTCAGATGATGAACGAGGCACGCATAGGTGTGGGTATGCAAGCCACTGCCATTACTTCGGCAGCTTACTACGCTTCCCTGGAATATGCCAAAGAGAGGCCCCAGGGCCGCAGGCTTTCAAGCAAAGACCCGACGCTCCCTCAGGTGCCGATTATTGAACACGCGGACATCAGGAGAATGCTTCTCTTTCAAAGGGCTGTGACAGAGGGTTCGCTGTCGATAATTCTTCAGTGTGCCATGTACACTGATCTGGCTAAAACCGAGGATGCAGAAAAAAAGGCACGGTACGAGCTGTTACTTGATTTGTTGACACCGGTGGCCAAGAGTTATCCCTCTGAGACCGGAATCTTCTCTGTAAGTCAGGGGCTCCAGATACTAGGGGGTTATGGATACTGCCAGGAATTCCCTCTGGAGCAATATTACCGCGACATCAGGATACATTCCATTCACGAGGGAACTACCGGGATACAGGCTCTGGACCTGCTTGGGCGAAAGGTGGTTATGAAGGACGGCCAGGCCTTGAAGCTCTATTTTGAGGAGGTGCAGGCCACCATACAGGGCGCTACGCCATACGAGGAACTCAGACCGTATGCGGAGCGACTAAAAGAAGCTCTGGAAAGACTCCAGACCGTTACTATGCACCGAGTACAATTTGCCATGCAGGGCGACGTGGAGAAGTTTCTTGCGGATGCAACGCTCTACCTGGAACTGTTCGGAATCATTGCCGTTGCCTGGCAATGGCTGGTCCAAGGCGTGGCCGCTCAGAAAGCATTGGAGACTGACTGCTCTGCTCTGGACAAACAGTTTTATGAGGGCAAGCTTCATACCATGCGGTACTTCTTCCACTACGAACTGCCCAAGACCTACGGGTCGGCAGCGAGACTTATGGAGTCCGACGGTCTGACAGTGGACATGAGTAGCGCAATCTTCGACGACTGACCCTGATTGAAAAAGCAACGCCATAACTATAAAAGGAGACCTACAGATGAGAGAAGTAGTCATTGCAGGATACCTCAGAACCGCTCAATCCCGCTCCCGGCCCAAGGATCCGGCCAGAGACGTATTCGGCAAAATGAGGGCTGATGAGCTTTTGGCCAAGTTACTCCCCGAACTGGCCAAGAGAACAGGAATCCAACCCGAAGAAATCGAAGACTTCATCGTCGGGTGCGCCACCGCTGTTGGCGAACAGTGGGCCTACGGAGGCCGCTTCCCGATCTTTTTGGCCAACTTCCCGAAAACCGTCGCCGCTAAATTCGTAGACCAGCAGTGCGGTTCCTCCATGGCTGCGATTCATATGGGTTTTCTGGAGGTTGCCACTAACAACGCGGACATCGTCATGGTGGGAGGAATGGAGCACATGACGAGGATTCCTATGGGACAATCAACGACAGAAGGCGGATTGATTGCTCCGAACCTCGCTCTCTTCGCTGCTCCGGAGTACTTGCACTGGGACATGATGACAACCCTTAACATGGGGCTTACCGCCCAGAAGCTGCTCGCTCAATCCGGTCTGACCCGGGAAGATATGGACAAATGGGCTCTGCGATCTCATCAACTCGCAACGAAGGCTCAATCAGAGGGTTTCTTCGATGGCGAGATACTTCCCATCGACGCGGAGCAAGCCGACGGGACAGTCATGACTGTGAAAACGGACCAGGCGGTGCGAGCGGACGCGACACTCGAAGGTCTGGCAAAACTGTCCCCGGCGTACAAGAAAGATCACCAGATTACCGCTGGGAATTCGTCGCCCCTTAACGCGGCAGCCTCATCCATGATATTGATGTCCAAAGAGGCGGCACAGGCAAAAGGGATCAAGCCTCTGGCCACTATAAAGTCCATCGGGTTCGCTGGCGTGGACCCCACAATCATGGGAGCGGGACCCGTGCCCGCCAGCCAAAAAGCCCTTAAAAAGGCCGGGTTGCAAGCTAAAGATGTTGATTATTGGGAAATCAACGAGGCATTCGCCATTGTGGCCCTTAACTGTATCAAAGAACTGGGGCTCGATCCGGACACGGTCAATGTGATGGGCGGAGGAGTCGCGATCGGGCATGCCCTGGGAGCAACCGGTATTCGGCTCGTGGGAACTCTGGCCCGCGTACTGGAGAAGAAGGGCGGACGCTATGGATGCGCCAACGCCTGTGTGGGTGGAGGCCAGGGCGTGGCCACGATCATAGAGAGAGTTGTCTGACGCCGGATGAGCCTGCCGAAGCAGCTCGGAGGCTCATCTTCAGTTCGCAGAATCTTTTGGCTGAGAGGAGAGTGACATGGAAAAAATTTGGCTGAAATCATACGCCGCTGGTGTTCCGACAGAGATTGTCTTCGAAGAAATTACCCTGCCCCAGGCCCTCGCGAGATCAGCCGAGCGGTATCCCGATAATCCGGCTCTCCTCTTCCAGGGCACAACGATAACCTACCGCAGGCTTGATGACATGGTCTCCAGGTTTGCATCGGCACTCGTCGCGCTCGGAGTCCGGCCCGGCGACAAGGTGGCCTTGCTATTACCGAATATCGTTCAGATGGTAGTAGCTATTTACGGCACTTTTAGAGCGGGCGCTGTGGCGGTGCTTAATAATCCGCTGTACACAGACCGGGAACTGAAACATCAATACAATGACTCCGGCTCCCATTACCTAGTCAGCCTCGATGTTCTGGTCCCAAGGATGATCAACTTGCGCCAGGATACGGGGATCCGGAAGATAATCTCGTGCCATATCCGTGACTTTCTTCCGTTCCCGCTCAAACAACTGTTCCCGTTCGTCAAGAAGGGCATGCACCTAAAAACTCCGGCTGCTCCCGATGTCTTCGAGTTCATGGACCTCATAGGAAAGTATGGGCCTATTACCAATCCTCCCAAGTTGGAATGGCAGAGTACTGCTGCGCTGCTTTATACGGGGGGGACTACGGGCGTATCGAAAGGTGTGGGGCTGACCCACGCAAATCTATCGAGCAACGTTCAGCAGTCCAACGCCTGGTTTCCTGACTTTACCCCAGGGGGCGAGATCGTTGTCGGCTGCCTGCCGTTTTTTCATTCCTTCGGCATGACCTCAGCAATGAACGTCGCGATCTTTTACGGATTCGGAAACGTGCTGATCCCCAAGCCGGAGGCCAAGACAATTCTGGAGGGAATCGACAAGTACAAAGCAACTTTCATACCCGCGGTGCCGACGCTGTACAACGGCATGATCAACTTCCCCGAACTGAAGAAGTACAGCCTCAAGTCAATCAAAGGTTGCTTCTCGGGAGGCGCCCCGCTCCCCATGGAGACCATAAGGAGTTTCGAGAAGCTTACCGGCACTCAAATCTGTGAAGGCTACGGCCTAACGGAGACGTCTCCCGTAACGCATATCAACCCGTACCTGGGGACGACGAAGCCCGGTACCATAGGTGTGCCGGTATCCAACACAGACGCGAAGCTCGTGGATGTGGACGATTACAATAAAGAGATTACCACACCCGGGACACCCGGCGAACTGTGCCTCAAGGGCCCGCAGGTCATGAATGGGTATATAAATCGCCCTGATGAGACGGCAGCAACATTGAGAGACGGCTGGCTCCTTACCGGTGACATTGCGGTCTTTGACGAGGACGGCTACTTCAGTATCGTAGACCGAAAGAAGGACATGATCATCTCGGGAGGCTTCAACATCTATCCGAGAGATGTGGATGAACTACTCTTTTCGCATCCTAAAATCCTGGAAGCGTGCGCTATAGGGGTTCCCGATGATTATTCCGGCGAACGTATAAAGGCTTATGTGGTGCTAAAGGAAGGGGAAACGGCTACCCCTGAGGAGATCATCGACTATTGCAAACAAAACCTAGTGAAGTACAAGGTTCCCAAGTACGTGGAATTCGTGAAGGATCTTCCAAAGAGCGCGGTGGGCAAGATCCTCCGTAAGGAACTCAGGGCCGCGGACCAAGCCAAGGCTGGTTCCGGCAAGTAGGTTGAGACACAATATGAAACCCTAATCCCAAGTTAATTACCCGCCCTGTCAGGAGGCAGAATGAGAACAAAGGAACAGCACATCCAGGGTCTGGCGAAGATGAAGCGAAATATCTATTTCAATGGCAGTCTCATCGACCGGACAGATGAAATACAGATGGCATGCCTCGATACCATAGGCACCACGTTCGATGAGGCGGCCAAGCCGGAGAATCAAGCCTTGTTGACTGCCACCTCTCATCTTACGGGTGAGAGGATAAATCGTTTTACTCACATTCACCAGAACACCGACGACCTGCACAAGAAGCAGGACATGACTCGCCATCTATGCCACAAGGTGGGTGGCTGCATCCAGCGCTGCATGGGGATCGATGCCACTAATGCCATCTACAACGTTTCCTACGAAGCGGACAAGGTGAACAGTGGCGCGACCGCATACCATGAAAACTTCAAGAAGTGGTTGACTCGTTTTCAGACCGAGGACTTAGTAGGCTGTGCTGCCCAGACAGACGTCAAGGGCGATAGGTTGCTAAGGCCTGCCGAGCAACCAAACCCGGACGCTTATGTCCGGATTAAGGAGCGGCGCAGTGACGGCATCGTGGTCAGCGGATGCAAGGTCCACATCTCGGAGGCATCGGTGGCAGACGAGGTGCTGGTGGTACCCACTCGGGCTTTGCGTTCGGAGGATAAGGACTACGCCGTAGCCTTCGCTGTTCCCGGAGACTGGGACGGGTTGAAGCAAGTAGTGACCGTTCACAATCTCAGACCCAGAGAACACTTCAAGCGCGGGTTCACCCAGGGAGCCACGGATTCCTATATGATTTTTGACGACTGCTTTGTTCCGTGGGAAAGAGTATTCCTGGCGGGTGAGTGGCAGCACGGAGGTGTGCTGGCCCTGCTCTTCGCCCTGTTTCACCGACATTCCTATTCAGGCTGTAAGCCGGCCATCGGCGATCTTCTTTTAGGGACTGCGGCCCTGGCTGCCGAGGTGAACAACGTTCATAAGGCATCCCACGTCAGGGAGAAGCTGGCCGAGATCATCATGACCACAGAGTTGGGTTACGCCGCCGGGTACACGGCTTCCGACTTCGGCAAACCGGAAGTTTACATACCGGGCATGGGACTTGTGCCTTATGGGCCCGGATCTTATATTCCGAATTCGATTTATTGTAACGTGGGCCGCTGCCTGTCCGGTGAGGCGGTTTACAGGGAAGCAGAGATCCTTTGTGACATCGCGGGCGGCGTTGTAGCCACTTTTCCTCACGAGAAGGACTTCGTGAATCCAGAGGTCAAAGACCTGCTACTCAAATATACCGAGCGGAATCCAAACATGTCGGTGGAGGACCAGGCCCAGTTCTGGCGGTACTTGGGCGACATCCTTTGCTCAGCAACCGGTGGTATAAGCAAAGTGGGCAACTACCATGGCGGCGGCTCACCGGTTATGGAGCAGATCGCCATCACCAGCCAGTATGACATTGAGTCCAGGAAGAAGCTTGTGAGGTACATCGCAGGTATGAGCGGCGGCGACCGAGAAGCTTTAGACAAGAAGGGGAAAGAATAAGTCAAAGCTTTCGGCGGGCCACTATACCAAGGTACTCGCTAACCAGTGATACTAACTTGGGTTGTAAGAAGTGGTTTTCCGAGGGAATGGCGGGAATGTAGGGACGCACCCTTGTGTGCGCCCAGGGCAGACACGTGGGTCTGCCATTGCGGAACGATGATACGGGCGAACGTTCCTGCCAACTCTGTCCGGTTCTTGCCGTATGTTTGAAGGCGAACCGGTGCAACTTATGGCTGGACTGTTCCACGTGCCCCTTCCTGTTTCAGCGGGGAGGGGCACGTCGTTGTTTGCCTTGATTACTCAGATCTATATAAATTGCCAAGAGTAATGTTCGATAGTGAAA
>JBKQMK010000073.1:0-5632 GCA_052146735.1 Desulfomonilaceae bacterium
TTCATCCGGTAGTGAGCCCCCATCTGCCAATTTCCAAAAAACATGTCCTCAAAAACCACAGGCAACCAAAGACTGCTCACAGTGGCTCTTCATCCAGAGTAGTCAGTCATTGAACGGTCACTACTGAGGGGAATTGATTATTCAAAAGACTGAAGGGAACCCATTCTTCGTAGAAGAGTTCATCGAGTCCCTTCGGGCTCTCAATGCACTTGAGCAGGATGGCGCCACGTATCGACTTACAGATCGAGTGAAGGAATTAGACGTTCCTTCCACAATCCAGGATGTTATCATGGCCAGAGTAGACTCCCTTCCTGAACTGCCGAAGGAAGTGCTTCAGATAGGGTCCGTTATCGAGCGTGAATTCAGCTACCAATTGATTAAGCAAGTCGCAGGCCTGACGGACCAGGACTTACTTAGACATCTGGCGATCCTAGAACAGTCTGAATTCCTTTACGAAAGAGGTTTCCACCCAAGGTCCACCTACGTCTTTCGACACGCACTGACAAGGGATGTGGTCTACAACTCCATTCTGGCGAACAGAAGGAAGAAGATCCACGGCAAAATCGCCGCCGCAATCGAACATCTCTGCGAATCTAATATCGCCGCAATCGGGCATCCGGAGACGCTGGGACACCATCTGACAGAGGCCGGCCTCCTGGAGCAGGCCATTCCGTATTGGCAAAAGGCTGCCGAGGTGGCCGTGCGGAGGTCGGCGAACGTGGAAGCTGTTAGTCACCTTAATAAGGCTCTAGATTTGCTGGCGAAACTACCTGACAATTCCGAGACCGCTAGCAAACGGCTCGATTTGCACATCGCACTTGGCCCGGCTTTAATGGCCATCAAGGGGTATGCAGCCCCGGAAGTGGAAAGAGTTTACGCACGGGCCAGACAGTTGTGCCAGGGGTTAGAAAACACTCCTCACGCTTTTACCATTATTCGAGGCCTGTGGGGGTTTTACATTGCTCGTAGCCAGTTGGAAACGGCCCATGAACTAGGGAAGCGGTGCTTGGTTTTGGCCAGCCGGCTGAAAAAGCCGCCATTAGTCCTGTGGGCCAACTATGCGGTAGGGATGACCTTCTTCCACCTTGGAGAGCTTGCCTCGGCTCTACAGCATTTTGAACGTGGTATAGGTCTCTACGATGTTCGTAAGCGCCACTTCCACCGTGCCCTACAAGACCCCGGGGTAGCCTGCCTGTGCTACAAGGCTCTAACGATATGGATATTGGGCCTTCCAGACCAAGCTCTTAGAACGAGCCAGGAAGCAGTCACCTTGGCCGACAACCTGTCTCACCCGTTCAGCATGGCGTATGCCCTAGACGTGGGTGCTCTGGTCCATCTGTTTTGTGGGAAAGTGCAAGAAACCCGCGAGCTAGCAGAGGCAGCCAGCGTGCTTTGCACTGAACGCCAAATTCCATATTGGCTTGCGTGCGGGCCGATCTTGAGTGGATGGGCGCTGACGGCGCAAGGGCAGACGAAGGATGGTATCAAACAGATCCTCCAAGGTCTGGCAGCGTACAGTGCTACGGGAGGGGAGATAGCCAGGCCAATGTTTCTTGGCCTGCTGGCCGAGTCCTACCACAAGGGAAGCCGATTAATAGAGGGGCTCGCCGTGGTGGAGGAAGCGTTAAAGGAGGTTAACAGGACTGAGGACTGTTTCTATGAGCCGGAACTGCATCGGCTAAAGGGGGAATTGCTTTGGGCAATATCTCCCGACAACCACACGGAGGTCGAAGTTTGCTTTCAAAAAGCCCTTGATGTTTCCCGCCGGCAGAACGCGAAGTCCTTTGAGCTGCGGGCGGCTATGTGCCTGAGCCGCCTTTGGCAACAACAGGGGAAGCTGGTGGAAGCACGAGAGTTGCTGGCGGGAGTGTACGGCCGGTTCACCGAGGGATTTGATTCCCGGGACTTGGAAGAGGCCAGAGCGATGCTGGACCAGCCGGCGGGACAAAAACACTGCGCGTAGCCCATTGCGATAATGACTGATTGGTGGCCCGCCCCCGCATCATAATTATCGTTGACACAAAGGTGCTACGTCCAGTATCCTGAACAAAGGACCACACGCTTACCAACGCAGCAAATTTGCTGACAAGGCTGTTCCGCAAATGGTACCGGAATGGCTGTATTGACGGGGGGCAATGAATCCAACAATCTCCACCTTAATTTCCAAGTTGATTTGTCTCGGTAGAGGTCTAATCGTCGGTTTCTTGGCCGGTTCCTTCAGCAGCAACCACAGCTTTAGGCGTCTTCCCCTAACACATGGGCTTGTGAGTGAGGGCACCTGGGCCTTATTTAAGTTCTGGCGCTTAAGTTGAAATTAGGCTAACCCCAAATCTTCCGGCCCCTCTTCCGCGCCTTCTGACATCAGAATCTCGTAATCCTCCCGTGATATTTGCACCGTTAATAAGCTTGTCCCCGTTCGCTCTGCGTAATCACGAAGGACTTTGGCAACGCAATCAAGACAGAGGTCTACTGTCTCTCTGTCATTGCCGGTCTGCATTCTGATACCGCCTCTGGTGAGGCTTTGCTCGCAGGAATCGCAGCAGATTAGTTCTTTCTTCATGGTCAGCACCTCCGTACGGCGGCGCACTATAATGTCAGTGTGAACAGTTTTATAAGAGTGGTCAACCTATAAATGAACGGGTTTCCAAGCCCTGATTCAAGGGGCCATGAGTGCCTATCTGAACAGATCCTCCATGCCGTTCGGGGAACCGTGATTGAGACGGCATTTTGGTTTTCAACCCTGGCCAAAGAAATTGGCAATGGTTTTCGATTAAGAATCAATAACCTCAATCAGTTGGTAGAACTCTTCCCAGCTTCCACCTGAAGCCGTAATTACAAAAAAACCTGAGACCCATGTTTCTGCGATTTCATCCCTGCCGATCCATCTGCATCCGGTCTTCAGTCGGCCGAATCTTACAGTCGAATCGTGTTTGTTTCTGCCGGGAAAAGTAAAGATTGGTAGTATCTATACACTCACCTGAATCATCAATCACTACGCTTGAGCGGTGTCCATCTGACCTGCCCCCGCATCATGTACCACTTATTAAATAAGGGGTGTAGTAGGTTCTTCTTCCGATCATGGATAAACGACTCCCCGTTTAAGCCGGACGAGCGACCGAACCATCTCTGCCGGTAAAACTGCCGAACCTCCGGCCACATTCCGCGGGACTTGGTTTAGCAGCCGGGAACGGGAATAAAATCCATCGCTTTAGCCATCCGGAATTGAGATACGCCTGGGCAACGACTTTGAATCTGTGGCTTTTCGATGCTTGACGGGGTTTGCAACACGCGGTATGACCGGGCCTACCAAGAGAATTAGAGCTCTCCCAGACCACGATAGGAGTAATCATGATTGGAAGCAAGCCTGCAGATGCAGACACTCCGTTGCGTATATTGCTCAACCGACGGCAACGAGATCTCTTGCTTCAAGAAATTGTTGCTCCTGCCCGTTTGATGAGGCCGATCCGCGTGGCCCAAGTGGAAGGCGGCTTTTTTCATATCAGATTGACCATGGACCAATTGGATGAGCTTCTAGACTTCATAGAAGATAAGGAGAGCGAGACCAAAAACAAGAAGCTTCAGGAAGACATGTACGATCTATGCGAGCACCTGGAGCAGTTCGGCCTGGGGAAGATTGTTGACATGGAGAAGTTCCGCCATCGTTCGAATGCATTCAAGAACGCAAAAGGATATTCGGCGGAGGGGATTGTCGGGCTGCGGCAAGAGGGGAAATCATCGCTGAATGAACACGCATTTGTTTCTGACTCTAATGGCCACCCACGTGCACCCCAAGAATTCAATCAGATGTTCCTAAAGCTCCTCGAACACCAGGGGCGTATTCCAAGATCCGAGATCGGCGGGCTGTCCTGGGAGCAATTTACCAAACTGCTCAAGAGCGATTGGGACGATGACCATGGTCTTTTGAGGTTCGATAAAACTTTGAAGCTGAAAGACGTTCAGAAGGCCCCGATATTTGGCAGGGCCAGGACTCTTCTAGGTGAAGTGGTAGATTCCGGAGGAGTAAAGGCTACCGTGGCCGGGAATTTGAATCGAAACTTCGTAGCTCTCATGCTGAACCGCATGACCTGGCCTGACGGCTACATCGAGCATTTGAACATCATGAACAAGGTCATAAATGAGCAAGATGTGTTCCCGCTGCACATTATCCGGATAATCCTGGACCTATCGGGTCTCCTAGTTTTGAAAAAGGGGGTCTTCTCAGCGAGCAAGAAGGGAAAGCAACTGCTAAACGAGGATCCGGCTGGTGCGCTCTATCATCTCCTGTTTAAGGCTCAATTCCAACGGATGAATCTAGGCTATCTTGATCGAATGCCCTCGCTTCCCAGTTTTCAAGAGACCATCGCATATTCACTTTTCATACTTTCCAAGACAGAGATGGGATGGAAACGAACCAGCGATCTAGCCGAGGAGCTGGTGTTTCCACCGGTAAAAGAGGAAATGGAAAAGACGGGCTTTGAAGCTCATTGGTTCTTGTATCACCGGTTATTCGGAACTCTCCAGAATTTTGGTCTTTTGGAACGACGAGATCTGCCGGATCAGGAGAAGCAGCACGGTGTGGATCTAGTACGCAAGACAACGCTCTTTGATAGGTTTATAAGTTTCCATCCCAAGTAGAATGACCGGGTTGCCACATCCCGCTATAGGCAGTCCCCCAAATCGCCGAACGTCCGGGGGTCCTGCAACCTATTGAAATAATCAGCTCCAAAAGCTCCTCGGACCAGGCTCCGTTCCAAATGTTCGAAAAACGGCCATGCTGAGACATACCCCAATCTGTAGCGTAGCTGAGAATTCATTCTAGACCCCTTATGAGACGAATCTCGCGGGCGATTATGCCCACAGGAAACAAGGTTCCTCCGAATGCCTTGCCTGTGCTAAGGTGAGCGGCAACTATTCAAGTGTCGAGCGCCGCAATGAACTCAAAGGAAGATCCCAAAGACTCTGACGATCAAAGGGACATCTTGCTGGAGCTCTGGCATGATTACGGCAAGACCTACAATGTTTTCGTGCCTGCAAAGCAGCCCGATCCGCGTAACTGGGATCGTCCTTTGCCGAAGCCTGATCAAAAGGGAACCCTCGATCCGCAAGGGCTGAAGCACTGGCGGTATTTCGAGAAGACAAGAGACTTCCTTCGGGAACGATATGCCTATCACGGAATTCTTGTTGGCCCCTCCCTTATTTTCGGCTGCCTCGTCCCGAAAATCCAGAAGCCACTGGACATACCCGACGATAAACGTAAACAGTACAAAATGCCCCGTGAGGGAGATCCACCGGAGTGGTACTACCAGGTATTGGAGATGGAGACTACTTCTTGGGGCGAGGTGGGTTTCGTTTGTCATTCCGAGGACTGCCAACGGCGCAAGTGCAAGCTGAACCTGCATAACGAGAAGCGCATCAGCCCGTGTGACCTGTTCAGCCTCATCCAAATCTTTCACGGACACCGCTCCGTAGCTACGGCAAAGAGCATAGTGGCTGAAGAATTCGGCAAGCTCGGTAAGTTCGAGGCGCACGGGGTGGAAGAAAAACCCAAGATTGTGCGTTATGCAGTTCCGAAGGACAAACTCCTCGATCTCGTCCAACGCTACCGGAACATGCGCCGCCAGCACGTTCCCCG
>JBKQMK010000074.1:0-23982 GCA_052146735.1 Desulfomonilaceae bacterium
GGTGATGCCTCGGGCAAGCCGATAGACCACCGGCGCGTAGCGATCGACCAGCGCGCTAAAATCTTGTTCGGATCCGGCTTGGGCTCTCAGGGCAAGCTCTTCGTCAGTGAGATCATCGTGATAAGGCATCGAACTCAATTACCACGGCCCTGCCACAATTTCAAACGCCTTGTAACCTTGCGAGTCACGCACATCGCTTCAACGATACTGAAAGGTACCACATAAAGCGCAGCGATGCCTCGACGCCGGTTGGTCCGATGCCGCGCCGTTTCTATGTGTGAATCAAATTAGGAGCTTTGCCGGGAACAGAGGGATCGGCCAGGGTGGCCGCGCCCCAAAAAAAGCAAGGGCTCCGCTCAAATCAATGTGAGGGGCGCAGACAAGAGTATGCCGGGGACTTTGGCCCCGGTGTTTCCAGGGCAGGGACGGAGGCGGGGTCCTTTTTGACAAAGGAAAAGGCCGGGATTACAAGCTTCCCGGCCTTTCGGATCATCTAATCATCTATACCGAGTTAAGTGCGCGCTGCCGCTTTACCAGCCCTTCGGGGGCACGTAAATATTCACCGGGGTGCAGGGCACTGCTGCGGTGACATAGGCGGGCTCGCCAAGATCAACCTTGCAGCACTGATCGCCCGGGCACTTCGTAAAGAGCGGGGTGGTCGCTATGGCCAACGCCCTGAACGGAATGCTCAACGCAGCGTGAATTACACCGGGAACCAGTGGGGGCTCACATGCGGGAGCCACGGGGCCTCTAAGGGTGCAGTCTTCCGGGCCTACCAGACAAGAGCTGCCACCACAAAAGACCTCATTGGGAATTCCCGGCACGGGCCACTTTGCTACGGTGTAACCCCAGGACATCCCCGCACCAAGCGCCAGCATCGCAAGGATTCCAAGAATTACAGCGGATTTCTTAACCATACCCTCATCCTCCTTTCATTCAAGACCTTCCAGTTTCAAACCGGAAATCAATGGATATTCTGTACTTGCACAAAAGATATTGCGTTGTATTTATCTGAAAAACAGCCCATTGTCAAGCATTTTTTCACTCAGAGAGCGCCAACCGTCCTGAGCTGTTTCACCTTCCGGTCCCGTTTGGTCTCAACTAAAAAGGACCGGACTGAGAAAGCCCGGTCCCTCTAGTTCACTCATTCATAGCCCTAATCACCAAAGGTCCCGGTTACACTACCAAAGGGCGCCAAACATGACTGAGGGCGCACCTAAAGCCATCGGCACACCGGCCATTACGCAAGAGAGCGGGCCATAGCAAGGACCGCAAGGGCCATCGCCGCCACCAAAGAGTCCCCCGCCAAGGCCGCAGTCATATACGCCGTCACAGCCGCCGAATAGAGCATCGAACGGAAGGCCGAGCAGGTTGGCAACTGCACCGCACATCCCAGCAGTCATCTGGGGGCCGCAAGCAGACGGACCGCACATGGGGCCGGGCGCGGGGCACGGGCCTTCAATCTTGCACTGCCAGGTCTTCACTATTGTCTTGAATTCCGGCGTCGGGCAGTCTACGGGAAGATACATAGGCTTGCAGCTGGGACCGCAGTCTCCACCGGGCCAGCCAACGAAGAACGCAGAAGAAGTTCCAGCAGCCATAAGCATCAGCGACAGAACACCGAGAACAACTAGAGTTCTCTTAACCATACCCTCATCCTCCTTTCATCAATCCTTTTCAAAGGAAGCTTACAAACCTGATTTGGATTGCCTCCAAAAATATAACTCCGGATGTGACTAAAGTTTATTGCAGAAATAACCCCTCTTGTCAACCTTTTTTTCCCGATACCCGTCCGGTCGACCGCGGGGCCGAGTTGCACCCGAGTTTGGAGGGTAGATTAGCCGTCATCAAAATGGATTGTCAAGTGAAAAAATCGCTGATGAGGCGCGTAGTCGGGTCTAAGCAGCTGAGGAGTGGTCGGCAGCCCGATTCGGGTATTCAAAAAAGTTGGCTCAAGGCAAACGCTGTGCCAGGAAGTTCTAAACGGATGTCCGAGGCGCTTAACCACAGAAACAGAGCCGATCTAGTACTTCCTGTGCTGGCCCTATTGTGGCGGCCCACTGAAGTGGCATTGACTCCACCTCGTTGGACAGTTACAACAATAGGTCAGACTCTCAGAGCGTAGACCCGCGGATGGAAGAGTCACAACTGCTCAGGGGTTGTTCATCAATGTTTGGAAAGCTTTTTGATATCAGGCTATTCAAGAAACAGGAGGAGCCACAGTTCATGTTTGATCATTCGACTAGGCCTGTTTTTACCGGCGCGTCAAAATATGTTCTGGATGAGGAACTCGCCAGGATCGTTAATATTTCTATGGCACTAGAGATGCCGTTACTGCTCAAAGGGGAGCCGGGGACGGGGAAGACGATGCTGGCGCATGCCATTGCCGAAAGTTTGGGCATGCCGCTAATTGTGCTGAACGTCAAATCCAGCATGAAACTGGTTGACGCCCTATATCAGTACGACACCCTTACGCGTCTTAACGACAGCCGGTTTGGAGATTCGAGCCGAGACGTGAGCAACATTGAAGATTACATCAGGATGGGCAAGATAGGGCAGGCTTTTGCCTCTGAGATCAAGGTGGTTTTGCTTATCGACGAGATAGACAAGGCCGACACTGATTTCCAGGACGACATGCTGGATGTGCTGGATCAGATGGAATTCGACATAATGGAAATCGACAAGACCATTAAGGCCAAAACAAGGCCGGTGATAATAATCACTTCTAACGCCAAGAAGGACCTTTCCGATCCCTTTCTGGGAAGGTGCAATTTCCACCATATTGCATTTCCGGAGGCGGACATGATGAGGGAGGTTGTCCGTGTCCACTTTCCAGAGTTGGACAAGGAGCTTCTCGATATATGCGTGAAGACGTTCTATCGCCTCCGCGAGTTCCAGGGGATAGAAAAAAAGCCCGCCACGAGGGAACTCATCAATTGGGTGAGGGCCCTACTACAAGACCCGGACTTCAGACCGAAAGACGTGGCGTCGGGAAAGATCCCGTTTCTGGGCATTCTCTTCAAAAAGAGTCCGGATTATCAGCAAGCGCTCTTACAGGGACGGCGTTCTCGCGGTTGAATTTAAGCGGTAGAAGCAGATTATGTTTGTTGATTTTTTTTACACATTGCGGCAATCGGGTGTTCCCGTATCTCCCACATCTTTCCTTCGCCTGCAAAAGGCCCTTAAGTGTGGGCTCGTCACGGGTCTGGATGACTTTTATACGGCCGCTCGAGCCATACTGATAAAAAGCGAACGCTATTTTGATATCTACGACAGGGTGTTTGCCCATTTCTTTCACGGTGCGGAGCTCCCCGACTTCCGCGGAATCGATCTGGACTCGGCTGCCATGGAATTGTTGGAAGAGTGGCTCAAGCAACCTGAGGCCCTGGCTCAGGCCCTCGGAATAAGTCGGGAACAGTTGGAAGCGATGTCGCCGGAAGAGTTGATCAAGTATTTCCTCGAGCGACTCAAGGAACAGAACGAAGCCCATCACGGCGGCAGCCGCTGGATAGGAACCGGCGGTACATCCCCGGTCGGCCATTCGGGATTCCATCCGGGAGGAATGCGGGTAGGGGGCCGCTCCATGGGTAAGTCTGCGATAAAAGTAGCGATGGATCGGCGCTATCGCGACTATTCCGTTGAGGGGCCTTTAACACAGGCCCAGATGGGAGAGGCTCTCAAACGGCTCCGGAGGATGATCCCTGTCGGCCCCAAAGACCAGGTGAACGTCGACGAAACTATCCGAGCTACCACGCATAACGCTGGTGAAATTGAAATCGTCTTTGACAGGAGTCTTCGCGACCGCCTTAAAGTGATCCTGATGATTGACAACGGCGGATGGTCTATGGATCCTTATGTGGACGTGGTTCAGACGCTGTTCAATTATTCCCGGTCGCAGTTCAAGGATCTGAAAACATTTTTCTTTCACAATACCATTTATGATTTTGTGTGGGAGGACTCTCCGAGGAGGTATAAACCTCAACGCGTGCAGGATTTTGCATCGTGGGACCCGGATACAAGACTGGTTATTGTAGGGGACGCCAGCATGGCTCCGTACGAACTGATGGCCACCGATGGTTCCATTCATATCGAAGAGCGCAGCGGATTGCCAAGTATCGACAGACTCAACCTGTTGGTTGAGTCATTTCCCCATTCCGCGTGGCTTAACCCCACGCCTTTACGCCTCTGGTCCATGACAAGGACTATCGGAATAGTTTCCAACATTTTTTCCATGTTTGAACTCTCCCTGGAAGGCCTGGACCAGGCCGTAACTCATTTGATGAGCCGCAACTAACACCTTTTCCAACTCTCTGCCCCCCTGTCGACTTCCAAGCTTTCGGGGCCTGCCTTCGTACGGAAGATTTTTTTGAGCAGCGGCCCGGTTCTTTAATTGTTACGGAGCACATGTCGGGTTTCCGATGAGAACAGGCGGCCTTGACGCCTCTTCCTGGTAAATTATGTCTTGGAACATGAGGATACCGACCCCGTTCGATGCAAGGCTGGTGTTGATCTGCGAGAGGGTTTGATATAGTTACGTAGCGGATGCCGAAGGGACGTTCCGGTAAAGGGCCCGCCGGCGTAAGATCACCAGGCTCAAGCAGAGAGCAATTGCGTCTCAATGCGAAAAAAATTGTTTTCGTGGTTGCCAGAGTGCTACAGGGACTGTTCATTCTCTGTCTAGCGTATTTGCTCGTGCTCATCGGGGTAGTAGTGTGGACGTTTGAAGTGAAGCTTCAGCGATGGCCCACATTTATCTACGCGGCTCCTTTTTCGCTCCAGGTTGGAGACGACCTTAGCGACGTGCGATTCATGGAACGGCTGGTGAGGCTGGGGTATATCAGGGGCCCTTCTCTGCCTCTCGAGCCCGGCCAGTGGAGCCAATCAGCATCAAGTCTGCAACTTTTCCTTAAATATTCCCCTTTCGAAAGTCAGGGAATTGCCACTGGCCCGGTCAACATCAGCCTGGATTGGAATCGCGTCCGTTCCGTCAACCTGATGCGTTCCCGTGAAAATGTGAACAGGATTGTGCTTGAACCGGAACTGCTCAGCATAATGCCGGCCCAGGGTTACGGTCCGGAGTTGTGCCGGCCGATTCCGCTGGAAAAGATCCCTCCGCTGCTGGTCGATGCGATTGTTCTCACCGAAGACACGCGCTTCTTTTCCCACCAGGGTATAGATTTGTTTTCCATCGGACAGGCCCTCAAGACCAATCTCCGAGCCGGCCGCTATGTTCAGGGAGGGAGCACAATACCTCAGCAGCTTATCCGTATGACAATCCTTACTCCCGAGAAGACAATGGGGCGAAAGGTCAACGAGATTTTGCTGGCGTTAGTGGCGGACGCTATTTACAGCAAAAAGACCATACTCGAAGCGTATCTAAATCGCGTGTATCTAGGGCAATGGGGGCCTTTACCCATTCACGGTGTTGGTGAAGCTGCCAGGCATCTGTTTGGTAAGGGTGTCAGTGAACTGGATGCGGCGGAATGCTCTCTGATGGCCGCCACCATTCGCGCCCCGGGTGTGATCAACCCGCATCGTCACCTTGAGCGGACCCAAACCAGACGAAATATGGTGCTCGGTCTTTTGTTCAAAGCGGGCAAAATGTCGCGTGAACAGTTCGACGAGGCTATAAACCGTCCAGTTACGATGAAAAAGTCAGGCGCGCCGCCGGTAAAGGCTGCGTCTTTTTTGGACTTGGTCAGGGATGGCGTCTCGAAGCATCTGCCGGCTCAGTTAAGCACGCGACAGGATGTGATCACGTCTTTGGACCCGCTTATGCAAACCGAGGCGGAGTTGACCCTGAAGCGCATGGGCGAGGCCGGGACGCAGACCCATCTGATCTTGGCAAACCCGGTTACCGGTGACCTGCGGGCATTCATAACCCCGGGTCCGGGTCGGTGGTCCGGAAACGGCGGGAGCCTGGAGAGTTTCTTACCTTTGCTGATAATCCCCGCGCTGATTCCGGATAAGCAAGATCGAGCAAGGTACACACTGACTTCACAGGTTTTCGCCAATACTCAAACAGGTGGAGCTGTCACATTCCGGGCAGCATTTCGCAACGAAAAGACGATGTTAACCCAGCGGCTGGTTGCGGCGGAGGGCGACATGGTTCTCTCTGTGCTGAAGGAATTCGGCGTCAGCGCCCGACCGAAAGGGGAACACACTTTAGCCGTGGATCCCGTTTCTCCCATGGCAATGGCGCAAATTTATTCCTTGATGGCGACCCTGGGAAATGCGGCGCCTTTAGGACCGGGTGTCAAGATTGTGGGCGAATCCTCGGCCGATTCGCCGGTCGACAGGAAGCGCGTCGGGGTAAAGCCAGCCGTTCTGTTCCTAGTAAACTACCTGTTGAAGGGTCTGGATACTGCAGAAGTTAAAGATTCAGGGCCCGGCAAGAGTTGTGACGAACCTGCTCTTTTCACGGCACGGGACAAAGAGGGGCTCTGGAAGATTGCATATCGTAGCGACGCGCTTCTTATATTAAGAATTCCCGGGAGTCAGGTTGACGGTCTCAAAATAGAGGGGATGCTGGACAAGCACTTCCCGAAAACCGGCGCTAGTACAGAAGGGCTGCCGGTTGTCCCCGACGGGATTGTCTTCAGAAAGATATGTGTTCAGTCCGGCTTGCGTGCCACGTCCATTTGCCCCCGAGTCATCCGTGAGCCCTTTCTCAAGGGGACTCAGCCGGAAGAGTGGTGCCCCCAACGGCATGTCCCGGAGACTATTAGCTCCGAAATAAAGAAATAGCCGGACGAGAGCTCACAGCCGGGGTATTTTTGGCGATAATTTCTAGTATCTCTAATGACTCTTTTTGAACATGAGTTATTTTCGAGACCAAGCCCATGCCAATGCGCTGTTGAATAAGTGATCCCGCCGCTGGTGGGACTGATCGCCTTTCGGACTAGTCTGCGAAGTGGAGTCAGCCACGGCGTAAGCGTGGCGTTAGTAGCGTATGGGATCTGCTCGAAACGGCGCCGACTGCTGTGATGCATTACTACTCGCTTCAAAGCGCATCGGTATTACACATTGTTGACGAAAAGAAGGAGGCATTTCATGGATGAGTTCGTTCAGGCCCATCGCAGGATAATCGTGGATACCACCCTGGACTCGCTAAAGAAGCATGGCTTCGGGGCAGAATTCTTTCCTTCCCGGCAAGCCGCCTGTCAATTCATCATGGACATGGCCAAGGACTGCAGGACAGTAGGCATAGCGGGCACTCACACAGCCAGGGCCCTAGGCATAGTCCCCATGCTTGAAAAAGCAGGGAAGACCCTCTACGACCATTGGCAGTGCAAGATGGGAACTCCTGAAGACCTGGAATGCCGTAGGAATCAAATGAGAGCAGACCTTTTCTTAGCTTCCGTGAACGCCCTGACCATGACAGGCGAGATCGTCAACCGGGAAGGTTGCGGAAATAGGACTAATTCCATAACATTCGGCCCGGCAAGGGCCATGCTCGTGGTAGGACGAAACAAAATCGTCCCTGACCTGGACGCGGCAATCGCAAGGATTGAAGAGACCGCGGCCCCCATCCGAGCCATGAGTCTCAATAGAAACACTCCGTGTGTACAAACCGGCCATTGCATGGATTGCGATTCTCCTGAAAGAATATGTCGGATAACCAGTATCATCCATCGTCAGCCGATCTTCACGAAAATTACTGTGGGCATCCTGGATGAAGAGCTGGGGTACTAAAGATGGAGATCACTGTAACCAGCCCCAACAGAATCGACCTGGCAGGAGGCACTACAGACCTGTACCCACTCTATCTGCTGATGGAAGGTGGGCACACCGTCAACCTGGCAATAACCTTGAGCAGCCGCGTCATTCTCAGGGAGTTGGACGGGTCCGCCATCTGCATTATTTCAGAAGACTTAAAAGAATCTGTGGAGGCATCCAATCCAGGGGGCCTTCCGCTCGACGGACCTTTAGGACTGGTAGGCAGGGCCGTTAGAGCCGTGCCGCTGAAAACAGGTCTTGAGATTGTGACGCGCAATGAGGCCCCGGCAGGTTCAGGCCTCGGCGCGTCGAGCGCTCTTCTGGTGGCCTTGCTTGAAGGGTTGCTGGAGTTGCGGTCAGAGAAAGAAGATCCGAGGAATATTATTGATCTTGCCGTCAACATAGAGACCGCCGCCATCGGAGTCCCCGCGGGAAGGCAGGATCATATTGCCTCGGTTTACGGGGGGATCTCCCTTATTGATTTTGGCTATCGACACTTTGTGCGGCAAACAGTTTCCGAAGGATACGCTGCCCATGAGCGTCTCGAAGAAATGATCGTACTGTCATATACTGGTGAAGGGCGCTTCTCCGGGATGAATAACTGGGAGATAACCAAAGGTTTCATAGACAACGTCGGCGGTATCCGGGACAACCTTCTTCAGATCAGGGACGTGGCCCGGCAGGTAGGCCGAACAGTGCTTTCCGGGGCGTGGGGTGACCTCGGGCCCCTTGTGGCTCAGGAATGGCGATTAAGGAGAATGCTTGCTCCTGGAGTCAGTACTCTAAGGATTGAGTCTATCATGGCCGCGGCCACGGCCGCGGGCTCGCTTGCAAGTAAGATTTGCGGAGCCGGAGGAGGCGGATGCATGATGACTCTGGTTGCGCCGCCGCGGCGAAATGCGGTCGAGAGGGCTGTTATTGACGCAGGTGGAGAGGTCATCCCCTTCAAGATAGACCGGATGGGCTTGCGGTCCACTCACGCTTGATGATTTACAGCTTGCGGCCAACCAGGAATCATGTTAGAGCCGTTTTAAAGTTAAATCCAAGTACGTGGAGGGTGGGCCATGAGAGGTAAAGTGTTTCGGAAGACTGTTATATTTCTTGTTGTGGCGGTCTTTTCTCTGATGTCGGCGCTCGTGCTTGCTGCTGACAAACCGGAGAAACAACAAAAACAAGAGAAGCAGTGGGTGGTCATCAAAGACAAGAATGGAAAGTGCAGCGTGCGCGCGGTCACCCATGGCAAGACGGAAAAAACCATCGCAGGACCGTTTGCGACGAAGGAACTGGCTGAGGCCGCGAAGGCGAAAGAGTGTCCCACGAAAGAGAAGCCTAAGAAAGAAAAGCCGGCGCCCACGAAGAAGTAGCGTCAGTTCCGATCAAGTTCAAAAGAGATTTGCGGGGACGAGACCTCTTGAGATTGTCTCGTTCCCGAGCACCCGCTACAGTAGATCCTAGTTTTCCCTCCGTAACAAAGAGCCTCTACACATATCCTAGTTCCATTAACCGCTTCTTAATCATCTCTTCTTCCTCCGGCGTGTACCCTACAGAGCTACACTTTTCGGTCGGTGGAGCTGTTTCGCAGGAGCACGGGGGCATTGAGCTGGATCCATTCTGGGTATCCCGAGACTTGTCAAAATTTACCGGGCTCCCTAGAAGCTCAGGGGGAACCGGCAAATCAAACTCGCGCAATATGGTCGGTGTGATGTTCAGGCAAGAGACTTTTTCGATACGCCTGCCTTTTCTTATTCCATCGCGAAGGTCGGACATGCGCGTAGCGATGAAGATTCCCTGCGGATCGTGATTTGCTTCATCCAGTCCCGCGCCGTTCGCCGGCCGCATTATCTCGCCGTGTCCCACCGTCCCGATCGAGCGTCGACTCAGTCCGTCAAAGTAGACCATGAGGTCGGGAGGCACATTCCGGCAAACCTGGTAGATCTCCTGGGGCTCAAGAACACGGTTCGCAAGGGGCTCTCCATTCTCATCGGTCATCTGCTGCAAACGGGTCGTTAAGTCCACGCGTAGCGCCTCGTACTTCGACGGTTCGACAATTCCTTCGGGCTCCCGCCCTTTGACGTTGAGGAAGATCCTCGCATAGTAGCCCCCTTCGCTCCATGCGGTTGTCCGCGACCAGTCGACTAGATCCGATGTCAGCGGCATTTCTGCCGAAGGAGATTGCCGAAGGACCAGAAACCCGTTCCGAATCAACCATTCGTTGATGCACACTCCCCCAACTGAGCTCCGAGCGCCGTGGTCCGAGACAACCATAACAGTGGTCTCGTCTCCCAGCAATGCCAGCAGTGAGCCGATACGAGCGTCGAGGAACTTATAGAAATCCTTGATTACATTGCCGGAGGGATTTCCAGATTTGTAACCTTGATGATTGGTGTCCAGGTGTCTCCAAAAAGCGTGATGAAGCCTATCCGGCCCAATTTCGACCATCATGAAGAATTCCCAGGGCTTGTGCAGTACAAAGTCCGCCGCCACACGAAACCGACGCTCCACCATGCTATAGATTTCAGACAGAAGGCGTTCCTTCGTTCGCCTCCTGAAGTCTTTAACGTCCGACAAATACTCTCCGCCAGCTATGCCTTGGAGTTGAGCCGACAGTTGAGACGGATAGGTGAACTCAGTACAGCAATCCGGGACAGGAAATCCCGAGACAGTGATGCCTTTATGGGGTTGCGGAGGATACGTTTGGGGTATTCCCAAGAGAATCGAGGTCTTACCAGCGTCCTCAAGGTAGCTCCAAACTCTGGGAACACCGACGTGACTGGAGTTTACGGTCACCATTTCCCGATAGTCGTTCCCCTGACGGTTCCTGAATCCGTACAGACCCAGTTCGCCGGGGTCTTTACCGGTTGTCATGGTGGTCCAGGCGGGAATCGTGATTGGGGGGTCCGTGGATTGG
Source organism: Desulfomonilaceae bacterium (assembly GCA_052146735.1). Lineage (GTDB taxonomy): Bacteria > Desulfobacterota > Desulfomonilia > Desulfomonilales > Desulfomonilaceae > CAWBBA01. The sequence continues at coordinate 10,628 of JBKQMK010000074.1, forward strand.
AGCGATCCCCAAGCGCCGTGTTCCATCAGGGCGCGTAATGTGGGGAGGTCACTGCCCCATTCCTCAAAGATCAGAGACGGCGGAACGCAGTCCAACCCAATGACGGCCACTTTCCGTTGAGATCTGAGCGACAATTGGTCCCGCCCCGGCGAACAATTAACAGAGGGATGAGGAAATCGGTCTTCCAGGAAACGCAGGATCACATTCAAAGATTCTTCGACTGTCTGTCCACCAGTTGGAACGACCAGTTCTGACGCGGAGGGGCGCTCGAAAGGAGATGAAATTCCGGTGAATTCAGGAATATCACCTTTGCGAGCGCGGCAATAAAGACCTTTTGGGTCTCGGGTCTCGCAAACCGCCAGCGGGCAGTCTAGAAAGACCTCCACAAAAGTATCGGATCTGAACAACCCACGAACAGCCTGTCTCAGGCTTTCCAGAGGAGTAATGAACGCTGCAAGCACCGTGTGGCCCGCATCACACAAGATCTTGGCCACTTCTGCGGCCCTGCGGATATTCTCTGCTCGGTCCAAAGCGGAAAAACCGAGATCCCTGTTGAGACCCAAGCGCAGAGCATCGCCATCGAGGATTACTACGGAGCCACCCCCCGATTCGAGGGCTATTTTGAGCATAGAAGAAAGCGTGGATTTTCCGGAACCCGACAAACCCGTAAACCAAATAGTTTTTCCGCCATGAGCATCCATTAGATTGTCACCACTACCGCAGTCCATCGTTTGCGAGTATAACACGACTGCCGCTTTCAACTAGAGAGACAGCCACTCCATATATCGGTTATTCGGAATGATCTCATTAGTTTTTTCACTGAAATTACAGGGAGAAGTTCTCACACGAGACGATTGCGCGGCAGCCCATCGCGTCCCTAACTCTATCCGCTTACTACTCGCTTGAGGCACGGGTATGCTAGAATCTAGTGTAACAGGTGCGGGCGATGATGACCAAAAAACGGCGCGGTAACATAAAGGAAGCTGTTGCTGGGGCACCTCCAGAAGGACCCCTGAACGTTCTCATCATAGGCGGCAAAGAGGCCCTTGAGGGAACTCGCCAAATCATGGATTCGCTCGCAATCATGGGGTTCACTGTCAACCTCATCGGTGTAGTTTATTGGGGCCGGAAGCGCCTTCCTCGACAATTTACCCCTGACCCTGACATCCGCGTTTTCGATGATTATATCAAGCCCATTGAAGAAGAAGCTCCCGATTTCTTGATCGTTACCTCGGACGATCACCGCCTTCGCAGGAAGCTAACCGACATCATTCCACCCCGGACCCGGATACTGGACTCTTTTGCCCTCAACGCGTTCCAGGCTCTCAAGAAGGTCGCAGGACAGCTAGGAAAGACTCAAGACAAGCTGCAGAGCGTGGAATTGATCAAAGAAGTCCTCATGGCAGGTTCCGAGATCAGCATGAAGGTGATCGACGAGGAGTTCAATGTGCTTGAAATTAACAATGACATCCTTGCAAGGTCCAAGATGTCGAGAGACGATTGCATCGGCAGGCCCTGCCACTGGGTCATAAACCGGTACCTGGAACCATGCCATCGGAAAGGGAGCAAGTGTCCGGTAGCGGAAGTTCTCCGGACCGGGCATTCTTCACATCACGTCAGGGAGGAGATAAGGGAAAACGGAACAGTCGGATATTTCACTGTCAGCGCATATCCGCTCAAGGAAGACGAACGAGGCAAGAAATGTGTTCTGGTGATTTGGAAGGACGTCACCCGTGTAATGACACCGGTGCTGGACCGTCAGGCAGAGAGCATACGGAAAAACTTCTTGCACTATCTCCACCAGGACAAGAGGGTCGCGTTGGGAAAGCTTGCGGCCGCGGCGGTCCACGAAATCAACAACCCCATCCAGGGAATTCTAACCTTTTCCAAGCTCATGATAAGCTCCCTGGACCAGGAGAACATTCCTCCGGATGAGGTGGACAAATTCCGCCGTTATCTGAAGCTTATCGCATCCGAGTCCTCCCGATGCGGGCAGATTCTTCGAAATCTTCTATCCTTCGCTCGGCAGGGCGAGCTGGAAAAAGACTTCTTTGACGTTCACGCACTCCTTGAAGAGCTTTTGCTGCTGACAGGCAACCGAATGGAACTTCAAGGCATAACCCTCAGCCTTGAAATAGCTGAAAATCTTCCTCCGATGTACGGGGATCGGGGCCATATCAAACAGGCCGTGCTGAATCTTATTCTCAACGCGGTAGAAGCTATGCCCGACGGAGGCATAATCTCTATGTCAGTGAAATTGACCTCAGATAGGAAACACATTAGCGTGAGTGTGAGCGACACCGGAGGTGGTGTTCCCAAGAAGGTCCAGAGCAGCATTTTTGAACCGTTTGTTACCACCAAGGAAGACGGGAAGGGCGTGGGCCTGGGGCTTAGCGTGGTATACGGTATCGTTGCACAGCATGAGGGCTCCATCGAGGTGGAAAGCGACGAGGGCAAAGGCGCCAACTTTGTCCTGACTTTCCCCGTAGTCGCGAAGAACCGGAAGCCCGACGTCTCTTGAGATTTTCTTCAGTGAGGAGGCATTGATCCGCTCATGAGCCGCAAGAATAGATTCATGGTGGTGGACGATGAACTGATCGTAAGGGAATCTCTGGCAGCTTGGCTGGAGAAGGAAGGGGCAGCCGTCGACAGGGCCGAATCCGGGGAGCAGGCCCTGGACCTGATGGAAGGGAACCTCTACGATATCCTTTTCGTGGACATTAAGATGCCCGGCATGGGGGGCTTCGGCCTCCTGGAAAGGGTGAAGCAATTCTTCCCAACAACGGTAGTTGTTATAATCACGGCCTACGGCACCGTTGAACATGCGGTAGAAGCCATGAAACTAGGCGCCAACGACTTTCTTGTCAAACCGTTTGATCCGGAGGGGTTGGGACTTCTGGTAGCCAAGTTGCTTGAACACAAAAGACTTCTGGAAGAAACTCAGTACCTTCGCAATGAGGTCTCCCGGTGCTGGGCAGGACCGGACGAAATCATCGGCCGATCATCGGCAATGATCGAACTGTTCGACACCATCATGGAGATCGCAAACAGCGAGTCCTCGGTTCTGGTCCTCGGCGAGACAGGTACGGGAAAGGAGCTCATAGCAAGGGCGATCCACGCCAATAGTAAGAGGATGGGAGGACCGTTCGTTCCCATCAACTGTGGCGCCATCCCTGAATCCCTTATGGAAAGTGAGATTTTCGGGCATGAGAAGGGATCCTTTACTGGAGCGATCCGTCCCAAGAAAGGTTTGATCGAAGTAGCCGAAGGTGGGACCCTATTTCTGGACGAGGTGGGCGAGATCACCCCTAAGATGCAGGTGGACCTGCTCCGAGTTTTGCAAGACCGGTCCTTCTATCGTGTTGGAAGTGTCGAAGCAATCAAGGCCGATTTTCGGCTCATAAGCGCTACGCACCGGGACTTGGCTCAACAGGCAGCACAGGGAACCTTCAGGCAAGATTTTTTTTACCGTATCAACGTGATAACACTGCGGGTCCCATCTCTCAGAGAGCGAAGAGAAGATATTCCCCTTCTCGTGACATACTTTCTCAGACGCTTTGCCAGGGAAACCAACCGGGAAGTGGACGCCGTAAGCGATGATGCCATGAAGATGCTTCTGGACTATGACTGGCCCGGGAACATCCGCGAGTTGGAAAACGTTGTGGAACGCGCGGTGGTGACTTCCAAGAAAAGAGTTCTCGCAACGGAGAGTTTTGCCTACCTCAATCCTGGAGGGGTAAGTGTCGGAATCTCGTCTGCGCCGCGTTCGCTTGAAGAGGCCGAGATCGCCCACATCCGACAGATTCTTGACGAACAGGACTGGAACATAAGCCACGCGGCCAAGGTCCTCCAGGTAGATCGGACCACACTGCACAAGAAGATCCGCAGATACTGCCTCGAACGATCAAGCCTTTAGATTGAGCCGCGGCAAGTCACGGCAGGTTCTGGGAGCGCGGCAGGCCGGATGCCGGCGGAGTGAGCAAGGGGTGAAAAGGTATCCTTCCATGAGCATGATGAGAGAGCGTCGGCCCTGATCTCTTCTCGCACCAGAGGTTGCCTCTATTAGGGTTCAATGGTTGAACAACAAGAAAATCCTCGGCCTCCGTCGACCGGAAAGGGACTCATCGCAGTCGTGCCCCTCGGCAAGGTAGAAGAAGACGTGTTGCGGGTGGTGGCTGACAGCCTTCAGGGCATTTTACGCTTACCCGTAGATGTGTGGGATGCGATGCCCGTTCCTGAAGATGCGTTTATGAGAGCCCGCAACCAATACAATGCCATGGCGATTATCAGGCATCTTGCTGAAAACCACTCTGAGAGCAGTCTCAAAGTCCTCGGCATAGTGAACAAAGATATTTGCAACCCCATCATTACTTACGTTTTTGGCGAGGCTTACATGGGAGGTCGGGCCGCGGTCATGTCCAGTGCGCGCCTTAACGCAAACCCCTCCGGGGAACCGGTCTCCAGAGAACGGTTCCTGGATAGGGTTGTGAAGGTGGCCTTGCATGAAATCGGCCACACGTTTAACATTCCTCACTGCCACACCGGGCGATGCGTCATGCGAGCTTCCAACAACCTGGCCGAGTTGGATGACAAGCTGAATTACCTCTGTGATTACTGTGAGATCTTCCTCTTGGACGCGTTGAAGCACGCCCTGGAGGATAAGCGGCAAGACACCGGCAGCTAAAGATATTTGTGAAAATCCTGGGCATTAGACCATACCTCACCCGAGACCCTTCAAGCTTTCCACCCTTTCGTCATCCCTGCGCGCTCCTGCTGATTCTCAAGCCCTTCGTTTGATCTGCAGCTTGACTATGGTATTTCACCACACCCGCTATGGTATTTCACGTTGATCTATTATACTCATTATATTGCTGACATAGCCTCGACAGAGGCATTTGCCACACAAGTGTGTGGTTTTTTGCGGTATCGACACGCCCGACAAAAAAAGACCTTCATTCCCGCATTGCGATGTAATTACCTATATATATCTTGATGAGTCTCACTTGGCACGAAAGATGCTTCACTAGTAGCTAAAAGAAGGAAACCACGGGACGCCAACCCCGTCAGACTATCAAAAGCACTTTCGGAAACAAAAGGAGGCCCGTCATGGCAACCGCACAAATCAAGAGGATGTTCGAGCCGGCGGTGGAACAACAGCGCTGCATTCACGCCCTCACAGGCCGGGCCCCCTGCACCAAAATGTGTGCCCAAAACTACGAATGCGGGACCTGTCCCTTCGACCAGATGCTCGACGACATGGTTCACAGCCACCAAAGTCAAACTGAACTCCCAAAAGTATCCGTTATGGCCGCTTGAGGCAGGGCTGAGTGGGTTATCCCCCCTCAGCCGACCCGCGCGACTTGCCAGGGTCGTTTCACGAAGCTGGTTAACGTGTAGGCGGTATTGCAAACCGCTCGACACCAGGTTGCTCGTCGAAGCGCAAAGCGCCTCGACGAGCTTGAGGCGAATCGCTCAGGGAATCAGGTCTTAGCCTTCCTAACTGAGGAGTTGCACATCTAAGCGTCCGTCCGACGCCGTTATTTGGGTCATTTCTGACGCAACAGAAGGGATTGGCTCCACACGAGTAAGTTGTCTGAAGGCACTTTCAGACTGCATTTCGCAAGACGAAACATTCTTGCGGAAGTGAAAATAATTACGGTGAGTTCGGCCGACAATAATCTGCCGGCCGATCAACCTAACGATGAATACCTGCAAAGGAGGCTTCCGATGGCAACTGTAGAGAAGAAAAGAAGCAGACTCACAGGGTTCAACTTCTCCGAAAAGGAGTGCATCTGGATGCGGGCTAAGGTGGTGCCCACAAAGTATTGCGACAACGCATTCGACTGTACCACCTGCGCGTTCGACAAAGGCATGGCCAGAAAGATGTCTATCGAATCTCACGAGGCCGGATGGGACACCAAGATGTTCGAACTGCCCGTTCAGGATCAGCATTGTCGCCACGCCCTGACCGGACGCGCGCCCCAGAACAAGATGTGCGCCAGAAAATATGAATGCGGAGATTGTCCCTACGATCAAATGTTGGACGACATGATACAGGTGGATCATACCTTGTTCGGTCCGCCTCAATATCTGAAAGCTCACGGCTTCCTGGTGCCCAGGGACTACTACATTCACAACGGTCATGGTTGGGCCAGGCTGGAATACGGCGGCCGCGTCCGTGTGGGACTGGACGACTTCGGGAACCGACTTGTCGGCAAGGTGGATAAAGTCAGGCTGCCGGCTTTGGGGACTCGCTTCAAACCCGGCGAAGAGTCCTTTATTCTTCAAAGGGAAGGAAATGAGGCCGGCGTAAAGACTCCGCTCCAAGGAGTAGTCACCGCAGTCAATCAGAAGCTCATGGACCAGCCCCAGTGCGCCAATGCCGATCCGTACAGTGCCGGCTGGGTGTTGCTCATCGATCCTTTCGAACTGAAATCCGATCTAAAAGAACTTTGCTTCGGAGTTGACAGCGTAAAATTCATAGAAGCGGAAGCTGAACGCCTGCTCTCAATGATCACCGACGACCCGACGGCCGCGGCTGCCACAGGTGGTGAGCCCATCGCAGACGTGTACGGGGCATTTAGGGAGATGGGCTGGAACACGTTGGTGAAGAGTTTTATCTGACCGCCGGGCCTGGCTTGGATGGCGCACCGTCTGCTTTCCTTGGGCAGAATAGACCATCCAAAGAGGGGACGGGGAGAAACTCTTGTGAAACCAAGTTTCTCCCCCCACTGCTTTTTTTTGGTACCCACCTGGGGAAAAATAATTTCCACTATTTTTGACTACTGTCCGGTTTGCTTTGCAGTGATATCCATCGGTTACAGCATCGCAGTTCCCACTATGACCGACTTAAAGGACTGTAGGGAACGAGCCTTGCGGAAAAGACTGTAAATAACTTCATAAACAAACCTCTCCGCTTTATGAGCTAGAGCCGCTCCTGGCGAAAGCAGGAGCGGCTCGGAGACCGTGTCATGAAAGTTCAAATTAATAGTGGTCCCAGGGACCCCACTGGAAGACGCTGGAAACCTCGACGGGTCCCCACATGCTCCCGGTTTCGGTCCACCAGCCCTCGTTGAAATAGTACTGTTGGAAGGCGCCGGGGCCGTTGTAGCCGCTAAAGTCGTACCAATACACCATGTTCGCTTCGCCGTAGTTTAAATAGTCGTGGTAAGCAATTGCGAAAGAGCCGTAACCGTTTTGAGTTTCAGGCCAACTAACGACGACACACCAGCCGTTTGCGCGACTTTGCAGCGCGTCGTACGGGAGCGCCGCGCCCACGGTCAACGACCAAGACGGGTGCCAAGGGTCGTCGCCGCTGGGAAAGGGATTTTGCCACACATTGACCCCGTTGAATGGGCCGGTGTCGTACCACATCCCGGTTGTGTAATCGTATGCCAATCTGAGGTTCCCAGTATCCTTCCAGAAACCACACAACGATCCTGCCGACGGTGTTCCGTCCCTGGGGTCAAAAGCATAACTTTTCCAGCCCCATGTGTGCCAAGAGCCGTCACCTACGAAAGAAGAGTACCAGTTTTCATCGGGGCCCAGCGGTTGCCAGCCACCAACGCCCTGCGGGCCTCCCCAGGTGCCCCCCAAATACGAGGTAGTCAGGAGCGCAGTATTATAAGCAAAGGTGCCCTGATCGAACCACTGGCCCCAACCGTAATTGTACCCAAACAGGTCCATGTTCCAACTCGTATTATGCCAGATGCCGTCGATACCGTTGAAGTAATAGCTCCAATCATAATTTCCAATGACGCCCAAATCATGCTGGTTGCCGTCAGCTATGAAGGCCGCTGAAAGTCCGCTAGAACTCAATGATTGCCAGTCTCCCTGACTCCACACGCCAGGTTTGAGCCGGGTAAACCACTGGCCCTCGCCGTAGGTGTACGCGAACTGGCCCATGGTAGTCCCACCGGGAGAACCATAGCCCAGCCATGTCGTCTGCCATATCCCGCAGATGTTTGAATCAAGCATGTAAGACCAGGTTGAGTCGAGCGTGTGCCAGGACCCGTCACCCATGAAAGATGCCGATAGTGTAGAAGGACCCAAGGTTGCCCAGCCTGCCCAAGAGCCCTGATCGTACCAATTGCCGGTGGTGTAGTTGTACGCAAACTGGTTCAGTCCGATATTTCCATTGTTCCAGTAACCGTACGTTCCGTCGAACATGTAAGTCCAGGTGCTGTCGCACGCGTGAAAGCTGCCGTCACCCATGAAGGACGTTGACAGGCCGGCGGAGCCCAGCGTTTGCCATCCACCCCAATTTCCCTGGTCATACCACTGGCCGGAGCTGTAATTGTACGCATACTGGCTGACGTTGCTCATATTTCCGTTTTGCCAGACACCGTACGATCCGGTGAGCTCATAGGAATAGTTGTTGTCTTGAAACTTGTGCCATGCACCGTCGGCGAGAAAGGCGTTGGAATTGAGCATCCCCATGTAGTTGAAATTACCGGACGGATTGTTACTGTCCTACCAGCTATAGTCGGCCAGGTATTGTTTAAGGTACGTGTGTGTGGAATCCTGCGACCACAGGATATAGGTCCCGAAATCTTGTTGCGTAAACGAGGCCGTCGCGGCCAAGGGCATAAAGGCCCAGGCCAACGTGACTACACAGATTAAACCAACCACTTTCACTGCCGTTTTCACGACTCATCCCTCCCCATGTTGTTCCGCCGCAATCCGCAAAGGGTGCTGTATCACCCCGAACATTCGTTCATCGAAGATGTTTTCAGCGGCAATTTGAAAGATGCTCCACACTTACTTGCCCCCCCAAGGCCCTGTCATCGCTGACGGTGAACTGGCAGGACTAGGTGGAAGGGCTGGCACCTACCTGGATTGAACAGACACAACCAACGGCTACATTCTCAACACAGTTCGTCAAGATGTCAATGAATTTTTGCGGCTGCGATAATTCAATAGGTTAGAGAGGCTCGGATTCAGCCTTCTATTTGCTCACCAGGGAATAGATGTTCAGTTAATTCCTCTGGGAATTTAGGGGGGAGTATCTATCTCAATCTCATAGGGAAAGTCCGGTCCATCCTCCTGGCAAAACATGTCCTCCAAGAGGACTGGTAACACAGCACTCTTCACAGTGTCGATTTGCCAAAAACAGTCATTTCATGATCGGACAGTTGTGACTATTTTATGAACATGTTGGGAAGCCAAAGCGAAAGCTGAGGGAAGAAAAGAAAAATAAGCAGGCATACAGACATGCCCACAATGTAGGGATAGATCCCTTGGTAAACCACGCGCACCGGGACTCTGGTGACGCCGGAAACGACAAAAGCGTTGATTGCCACTGGTGGTATGATGATTCCAATCATGGTTACGACGCTGATGATCACTCCGAACCAGACCGGGTCGTACCCCAGCTTCAGCACCACGGGGAGGAAAATCGGCGTGGCCAAAATCAGGAACGCCAAATCTTCTATGAACGAGCCGCCGATCAAGTAGACCGCTATTATGATGAACATCACGACCATTGGGGGCACTTGAAGGCCGCCCAGCCATTCTGCAACCAGGAACGGCGTGCGTGTAACCGCAAAGAAATGGCCCAAGATGGTCGCTCCTGCTATGAGCATCAGGACCATGCAGGCTATGCGGAGCGTTTCTGAAATCGACTGCACAAAACGCTTTAAGTCCATATCTTTCTTGGCAACGGTGAGTATAAGTACAGCAAATGTGCCAACACTTCCCGCCTCTGTGGGAGTAAAGAACCCCGCCATGAGGCCACCTACCACCACGAGGAATATTGTGACCACCCAGAGGACCGGTGGGAGAGATGCAAACCGCTGCTTCCAGGTTGATTTTTCCCCTTTCGGTCCCAGGGCAGGATTGATAATGCTCCAGCCTACTACGGTGATAGCAAAAGATAAGGCCACCATCAGGCCTGGGATGATGGCGGCGAGAAACAGCTTCCCAATCGAGGTTTCCGTAAGAATCCCATAGATGATCAGCACTACGCTCGGCGGTATCAGGACTCCCAGAGTCCCTACCGTGGCGACGGTGCCGCAAGAAAGTCTTTTGTCATACCCGTATCGGTCCATTTCAGGCACCGCGATGGTGGCAAAAGTGGCTGCTGTGGCGGGCGAAGAACCGCAAATCGCCTTGAACGCGGTACCAGCGACCACAGTGCCAAGAGCAAGTCCGCCGGGGATGTGACCGATAAATCTGTACGCAGAATCGTAGAGCCTTCTCGCCACACCGCCGCTGGCTCCGACTTGGCCCATGAACACGAACATCGCAATGACGGTGAATCCGTAGGAGGACAGCACGCTAAATATGTCTTTGGCCACCAAATTCATGGCCGCATCCACGTTTACGATTGCAGCAAACCCGATGAAGCCTGCGAGGGCCATTGAGAAGCCGATCTCCAGGCCCAGGAGAAAAAAGACGAAAAGCAGGAGAATAACCAGAAAGCCTATAGTCGCTATGCCCATTTTTCCTCTTCCCTCTTTTCCACCATATCGACAAAGAGAACCAGACATTCCACGAAACAGCAAAGGGCAATTCCATAGGCAACCGGGTAAAAGGGTAGTTGCAGTGTGAGGGTAACCTCGCCGGATGTTTTCAAGTCATTGCCCAGTCCCCAGAGATTCCAGGCAATGATAGCGAATGTGACTATGGCAAAGATGCGTGTGAGGACGTGAAACGGTCTCTGCCAGCCCTGAGACAGCTTAGAAGTGACAAAGTCCATAATCACGTGGCCTTGGAGTCGGGAAGTTTGGGGAATAGCGAAGCCCACCACCACTGCTCCAAGAAGGCCGACCAACTCATAAGTCCCGACGATCGGTACCTAAATTGTCTCAAGATCACGTCGGCAACCGTGAGAAACATGCTGCCGGCCAGAGCAATGCCTGCAATCACGTACATGAAATGGGACAAGCCTCTAGCCACTGCCGAGAGTGCCTTCATGTGTCATCCCATGTGGCCGGCAATCCCTCCGAAGTGGGGACGCCGGCCCTAGATAAGAGTATTAGGGGTGTTCCTTCAACCAGGTGCGGCAAAAGTTCAAGGCTTCTTCGCCTGGCAGGCCTTTTGCCTTCGTGGTTTTAACGTAATCTTCGAGAACAGGAGCCACGGCCTTGGCCCACCGGGCGTCCTCTTCCGGGGAGAGCTTTATCATCTGATTCCCTTTGGAAACGGCAAGCTCCATGGCCTCCTTGTCCATGTTGTTCCAGGTCTCGCCGGTTTTAGTGATCCATTCCTGGTTCACCTTTTGGATGGTTTCCTGGACATCCTTGGGCAGGGAATTCCACTTCTTCTTGTTCATAGCAACGAAAAAGCATAGCGAATACGAAGATCCATAGTTCTCAGTGGTACACTTGGTCACTTCGACAAACTTCCAACCCTTAAGGGCCTCCATAGGGGACAGAAGGCCGTCTACCACGCCCTTTTCCAGCGCGTCATAGGTTTCGGTCTGCGCCATCGCGACGGGAGTGGCCCCAAGGGCACTCGCCACTTTCGCGCTCGTCCCCGTGCACCTTATCTTCATGCCTTTAAGATCTTCCATCTTCTTAACAGGCTTCTTGGTGTGAACGATGCCAGGGCCATGGCCGTGGAGGTACATTATTTGGGTATCATCAAGCTCTTTTGGCTTAAATTTCTCATAATACGCATTGCACAATTGCGTTACTTGTGAGCCGCTTTTGTAGCCCTGCGGAAGATCGATAACCTCCGTGAGGGGGAATCGTCCTTTCGTATAGCTGAGGACAGACATGCCGATGTCGGAAATCCCCTTGACCACACCGTCATAGCACTGGTCGGCCGGGGTCAGGGTAGCACCAGGGTACATGTTGATCTTGACCGCGCCGTTGGTTCGCTTTTCGATTTCCTTGGCCCACTCGGTGGCCAACAGGGTGTGTCCGTGTGAAGCAGGAAAGAAAATGGAGTAAGTAAGCTCTACGGTTGCGCAATGACCGGGACCCGTTGCCATCACCATCGGCAACAGGACCGCCAAACACCCGCACAAGAAAGGCCAAAACCGCTTCTTCAGCATGCTCTACCTCCTGGCTGACATCTTTTGGGATATCCCGACAAATCTGATCAGAATAATGCCGACGTGTAGGGACAGTCAATGAAAATCACCGCTGTTCCTTGTTCATCATACTGAAACCGCGCCCGGAGAAACGTCACCCCCCCCCCCGCCATTGCCGTGCTCTAACTTTGAATCAACCTCGCGGTTGTCTCTTGAATGAGAACTATAACTGGAGTTGGATACATGCCTAGCAACACTAGCAACAGGGTGAGAGCTGCCAGGACAATGCTTGAGCCGACAGTTACGGAGGCAGCGGGTGCAAGGTGACTTTCCGTTTCCTTGGGTGGCGCTGAGAAGATCACCACAATAATTCTAAGGTAATAGAATAGCCCAATAGCGCTGTTTATCACGAGAATCGTTACCAGCAACCAGAGGGTCGAGCCGATGCCGACAGCCATCACGTAGAATTTCCCCATAAAGCCCGCGGTCAAAGGGATACCTGCCAACGAGAGGAGCATTGCGGTGAAAACTCCGGCCAACCAGGGCCGCTGCCATGCCAAACCGCGATACTGTTCTAGACGATCGGCGTCTTCTTCACTGCCGGAAAGCACCGTGATGACTCCGAAAGCACCCAAGGTGGTCACAAAATACGCGACCAGATAATAACTGACGGCAGTAATGGCCGTCGCACCGTTCGCCAGAAACGCCACCAGCAGATAACCCATGTGAGCGATGGATGAATACGCCAGGACCCGCTTCACGTTGCTTTGTAGCAGGGCCAGGAGATTACCGACGAACATCGAAGCGATCGCTATGAGGCTGAACACTATGAACAACGGCGTTTCAGCTTGAACGTTCGATTGCGTCAAATACCTGAACAGGACCACAAATATTGCACCCTTGGAAACAGTTGCGATGAAAGCCGTCACCGGTGCGGGAGCTCCTTCATATACGTCCGGCGTCCACATGTGGAACGGAGCCACCGCCAGCTTGAATCCTATACCTATAATCAGCATACCAAGTCCGGCCACGAGTATTGGGCTTTTGACGCTCATGTGCCTCAGCAATTCCAACTGGGTTAAGTCCATAGTGCCGGCTTGCGCGTACACCAACGCCATTCCAAAGAGCAAGAAGGCGTCGGACATCGCGGCCAGGATCAGGTATTTTATGCTAGCTTCAATGCCTTTCGGTCTTTTGCGCAGGTATGCAATGAGCACATAAAGCGAGATGTTCAGTGTTTCCAGGCCGACAAAAAAAGAAGAAAAATGGCTGTTGCTCACCATTACCGACGCGCCTAAAGCCGCGGTGAGCAAGAGGACATAGAACTCCTCACGATCACCTCCATGCTTTTTCAGGTAACCGTATGACAACAGAG
>JBKQMK010000075.1:0-2722 GCA_052146735.1 Desulfomonilaceae bacterium
GGCGTGAGTCTTCCAATGCAAACTTCGAAAATAGAGCTTTACGCGGCTCTGCACTCCGATATGGAGCTTGTGGAAATCATTTCTGATCCGGGTTTGTCCGCCTCGTCCATCGAAGGAAGACCTGGCCTAAAGAGAGTCCTGCACATGGTCAGAACCAAGGACATCGACGGGGTAGTCGTCATGAAGCTTGATCGCCTGTCCCGGCGCACCTTGGATATGCTCGATATGGCTCGATTGATGGACCGCAACAAGGTTGCCTTGCACTCCATCACCGAGAATCTGGATACATCCACCGCCATCGGTCGTTTCTTTTTCACTCTCCTGAGCGCCCTGGCAGAGATGGAGCGGGAAATGATTCGTGAGAGAATTCAATCTGCAATGGACCACAAGCGAGAGCGGCATGAGCCACTGAATGGAAATCCTGAGTACGGTTATGAAATCATTGGCAACAAAGTGGTTCCGAGCCTTGGGGAACAGAAGGTTATCAGACGTATTCATGCGCTCAAATCGAGGGGACTCACTCTGGACCGTATCGCTGAAAATCTGACTAAAGAATCCAAGTTCAACCGCAAGAACAAACCTTTCGCCAGGACTCAAATTTACAACATCATCAAGAGAAAGGTGGCTTAACGGGCGTCTTTCAGTCAACACGCTTTGTCATTTGAGCGGCCCAGATGCGAGGCCGCCACCGAACGACCCTGATTCCGTCCTTAAACCCATCACCATTACAACCACAAAACAGGAGGGAAATATTATGGCTAAGAATAAGCCTAAAGGCGTTTCTACGTCAAAAACCAGCTCTATAAGAGCGCTTATCCGCGAACATCACAACCAGGAAAATGACATCGAGAATACGGCAGAGAATCCGGGAACGGATGCGGTAATCGCTACCGAAGACGCCCTTACAGCCTCAAAACTGACTGACGCCAATGCTCCACCTGAGAAGACTGCCCCGACCGTGAGTCGTCCCCAGTTCTATAACCAGGTTACAGCTCACATCCTTGGAGACTGCGCCGTTCAGCCAGATGCAAGCGGCATTTATGACGTGCTGGCCAGGAATTTCGGTGACTCCGGCATGCTTTCGTGGTGGCTCCACAGGATAGGACACGCGGATATGACCAAACTCGGCCGGCGAAAGGACCTTTTTGACTACCTCCGTCTGGTTTCCAACGCTTTGCATCGGGAACTGAAACATGACCTGGGCCGACCCGTGGCAAGGATGTAACCGTATGTCGGTGGGAGGCCGAGACCTTCTGCCGACCCACCCTCTCCTGCACACTCTCAATACATATCCCTGGAGGGCATCAATGGTTTACGACAATGACCAACTTAAAGCAGTGGCAATGACCGTCATGCGCATAGCCAAGGACAATTTATTGAAGGACGGTTTTGTTCATCCGGTTGGCCTGATTTTCACCACAGCAGGTCTGGACAAGACGGTTGAGTTCAAATTCAAGGGCCTTAAACATAAGCGCAGAGTCCAGGCCGACTTCAAATTTGAAGTCATGGAACAGCGGGGAATCGCGGTAATCGTCGTGATGGAGACATGGTTTGCTTCTCAACCTGACATGCCCGCGGATTTCACCAAATCCCTTGCTGACTATCCCTGGCATAAAGAGGCGATTCTCGTCGAAGGATCATCCCTGATCGGTACTAGAGTCCTCATGCTTCAGCCGTTCCATAGAGAGGGATCAGTAATAGTCCTTGATGAGCTTGTCATCCCTGACGGGACCTTCTCGTGGGAGAGCGAGTGGACCTCCGGCATTTGGGACCACGTCACAGAGGGGAAAGCATGACCCTATCCAGGTCAGCAATTATCGAGAGCTTCGACAGGTTGAGCGGGCATCAAAGGGTAAGGCGAATCCATCCTTGGGACATTCTTGAAGCCGCGGTCCTTTTCGGGGACCCGCTTGCCGAACAACTCCAACGGGATTACTTGGCGCAATTCAAGGCCTGGGATTCCTTCAGCATGATTTTGCAGTGTGAGACCCTGTTGCCCTCAGATGCCGAGGTGGAGCGTTTCGGCGCATGGGCGTTCGGCCGGCTGGGCCTCGAATTGTGACCGTGTAGGAAGCTTTAATCAAAGTTCCCTCGCCACTAAGACCATTCACTGACGCCTCGGTCAGCGTCAACTGACTCGAGGCCGACTCTCTTCTCAATATCCGTCGGAAATTCATCGAGAACATAACGATAAATAGCTCTGTGTGAAGACTTTCTCTCTTCGCAGCAATTTTTGAGTACCGGCTTCAAATTTTTCGGAGGTTCTTACGGCCCGAAAACGTTCTCTCCTAAAACTGGAGAGATCCGATGAAGCTGCTGTACACCTGCGGGGAAGTCTGTGAAATGCTTGGAGTGAATATCAAGGTCGTTTACCGGCTCATCAGGGAGAAGAAGCTGGGCTGTGTGAAGCTCCACAGCAAGGGATTTCATTTCACCCCCGAGCAGGTCGAAGACCTCATCAGATTGCTGACAATCCCGGCCAAGGCTCCCAACGCGAAAGCTGGCCCCGTTCACCTTGAGCAAAAAAAGGCCCGAAAACCAAAGGCAGGAGCAGAAGCCCGAAAACAGGACGTTGACAAGGCAACCCTCAGAAATGAGATGCGAGAATGGCAGTAAGGAAGAGAGGCAACAAATGGCACATACGCTTCTACGTTAACGACAGACAGGTTGAGGTTGCCACTATGGCCTCCCTCAAGCGCGACGCTGAACATGTGGCGGTGCT
>JBKQMK010000076.1:0-5993 GCA_052146735.1 Desulfomonilaceae bacterium
GACCGGTTCAGACTTTTGAAAGAGAAGGGTTTATTAAGACAGGCTTCGCCTTCATGCACCATCAGGAATGATACTGATTTTGCGGCATTTTTGGGACAGCAGCCAATTCTAATTTTCTGACCCTCCCGTTCTTCGAGCGATCACTCAGCAATTGTCATGACCTGCTGATTTCCTGTCCTGTCGAGCGATCCTACAAAAAAACGCAAACACAATCAAATCGTACCAGCAAGGATATGCCAGTTCTCTATGTAACACATTGGAATCCATTGTAAACCTATGAACCGTCAAAAGCAAGTCCCATTCCGTCCCACAAGAACTCGAACGCTGCCTGCGTAATTGAGTAGAATTGGCGGATTAACTCATTGATATTGTTAACGGTAATTTTAGGCAGAGTCAGTGATGTAATGCCTAAGAAGCGGATGGATACGAGACAATTGTCTTGGCCCCGGAGCGCATCAATACGATTCCATGACGCTGCTCATTAAGTTTCGCGGTTAGAATATGATTGCAACTTGTCAACGTAGTGATCTTGGTTCGCAATGGGATTTTTTCCTCGGGACGATGAACTAAGGGCAACACCACGCATCCTCCAGGACAAAGCATTGCGGTGTGAGAACAGAGCAAGGAATATGTAAATGCCTGTTTGATAATAGTTTTGATGCTGTTAGGCTGGATATTTGCTGTCTTTGGTCTTGGCGTTTTCATTCATTGCCTGATAATCTACCCTCAGCCAGATGGAGCGCACCCGTATAAGCAACACTTCGAATTCACAATTTGCGGTTTTTTAGGCCCGGTAGGGTACTCGCTTTTGGCCGAGTGCCTCAATTTTGTTGTTCCTATTGAAAATTATGTCTCGTTCTGCTTTATGTTCCTGGGTTGGGGGCTAATAGTAGCCTAGAGACGGGGAGCGGTTCTCTGACTGAAAAGATCCCATGTCGCCATCTCTCTTATGGTAGTTGTTTATGTTTGTGTCACACCTCTCACTGCCGTGATTAACTAGAGGCTGTTGCGTAACGCAATGCTTTCCGGAATTCATGGCACGATGATGCCTATTGTGTCCGCACGTTTCTGAGGCTGGCAAAGAAAAAACTTAGTATGTAAGGCTCCTGGGAGCCTGGATAACACAAGGGTGTAGTGAGTGAAGCCTCCAAATAGCACGATGGCGCCCATGATGAGGGTTGAGCGGTAGGCTCATAGTCATGCTCTGTCCCACAACACCTTGTAGTTCTCTCTCCAACCTGACGGAAATCGTTCGTCAAGAAGCGGCTCCAGACGTTTCAAGGTGTGGCGCCAGGGCGAATCTCCAGCTGCCAGAATATCAAATAGTTCGGTCAGCAATGAATCCAGATTGGCAAGATCTTCTTTGGGGAGATAGGACGTCGCGCCCCGTTGCATGGCCTTGAGGAGATAGTCGGGACTGAGTGCCGGGGCCGTCAGCATTACGCAAAGGAATTCTTTCTCGACTGCCGTATCGAGCAGGTCGAGGCCTTTCACTCCCATAATGTCCAAAATCACCATGTCATAGCTTCTGGTTCTCAGAAGCTGCTGAGCCTTGTCAAAATTTCCGGCAGTTTCGATTCGGCACATATCTAGGAGTTCCACTATGGTTTCTAACACGTCAGGTTCATCATCTACGGCCAGGATCGTTTTGCCTTTGAGCACCTCAATTCTCCCTTGTCCCGCTGAGTTGTAAGGATTAAACCAGCTTGACATTAAGAACTTCTTATCTATAGTATAAAGAAATCTGGAGATCAAGTTATGGCGCCAAACCTGTTGAAGGGTAAGCAGATCCTCGCTGTAGATGACGAGCAGGATGTTCTGGATATCCTTCGGGAGGAACTTGACGAGTATGGCGTGGAATTCGATAGGGCATCAACCTATGAGGAAGCCATCCAGAGAATGGCTTCTCTGACGTATGATCTCGTCATCCTGGATATCATGGGGGTGCGAGGATTTGATCTTCTCGAATTCGCCAGCGTGAAGCAGATACCGGTGGTCATGCTTACAGCACATGCCCTCAGCCCTCAATCGCTGAAGAAGTCCATCGAACTCGGGGCACGAGCCTACCTGCCCAAAGACCAACTGGGTCAGATAGCCCCTTTTCTCGAAGATGTCCTGACTCTCAACTATCGGTCAGCATGGAAAGCACTTTTCGAGAAATTGGGAAGCGCCTTCGGGAAACATTTCGGCCCCGACTGGAGAAAATCAGAAGAGGAATTTTGGGAAAAATTCGAGAAGGATCTCGAAGTCAATGAGTCCACCATTATTGAATCGTGATCCGTCAGTTATCTTTCTTCAGAAAACATCCGGGGGTTTTCTGTGACGATCAAAAACATCCAAACGTCTCATCTAGTTCATGACCTCAAGAATCCGGTGAACATAATTGAGACTGGCGCCAAATCTCTCCTCGACAAACAGGACAGGTACGGATCGCTAAACCCCAAGCAGGAAAAAGTCATCAGGCGCATGTTGAGAAATGCCCTGAAGATTCGGAATCTGGCCAACAGCATGCTGGAAGTGGATATGGCCGCAATGGGCATCATCCGGGTGAGTGACTGCACACTTTCCGGCATCCTGAAGGTGGCTTTCGTAGAGGTTTTTGACCTGATCGATCCGGTGGTTTCCGACGCTCTGGAAGAGGCCGCAGATGTTGAGAGTTTTCGAAGCATATTGCTGGCCAATGAAATCCATCTGGAAGCGGAGGAGTCTCAACTCAAGAGGACGATTCAGATAGATGAAACCAAGATGTGCCTTGTCATCACCAACCTACTTTCCAATGCATTCAAATACAAGCAAAAGAGCCTATTCCTGAAGTGCTGGGCCCAAGGGGACGCCATCAGGATTTCCGTCAGGGACGACGGACCAGGCATACCTGAATGTTACCACGATAAGATATTTGACCAATATTTTCAATGTGTTAAAGTAGACGGATTTCCCGTTCGAGGCCATGGTTTGGGACTGGCCGGGGCTCAAGCCCTTACAGAGGCGATGGGGGGCAACCTGTCTTTATGCAAGAGCCCGCAGGGGGCAGAATTCGTAGTTCAGGTCAAATGTTCACCAGAAGCATGACACAGTGATTTGTGGGGCGCACCAGGTCTTAGGAAGTGCGTTGGGGTGGGAGGGGTGTGGCATGCTTATGTCCAAATTGACATAACTAGCAAATATAACTAGCCTTTCTCTTCTTTTTCCCTTGACTCCACCATGAGCAACAGTTACCCTGAAGGTGTAATCAAAGCTGCTCTCTGAAGCTCTGGAACAACTTCATCTGAATTTACCGTAAATTGAGAGAGCGGCCCACCACAGTGGAACCTCTACATCACAGCAAAAGAGGAGGATACTAATGGATAAAATTTTGAGAATCGACATGGGAGCGGAAGGCGGCCCCAAGGCGACGGAGGTCCCGCTGGGAGCATATGCGGGCATGGGAGGCAGGGCCCTGACCTCCGGGATTGTTGCCAAAGAGGTTCCGCCGCTGTGCCATCCGCTAGGCGCTGACAACAAACTGGTAATAGCCCCGGGCATGCTCAGCGGAAGCGTTGCCGCAATGTCTGGGCGTATTTCTGTAGGATGTAAGAGCCCCCTGACGGGCGGCATCAAAGAGGCAAACGCCGGAGGCCAAGCGGCCCAAACCTTGGCCAGGTTAGGGTACGCGGGCATCGTGCTCGAAGGAAAGCCAAAAGACGACACCCTCTACAAAATATTCATCAACAAAGACGGCGTCAAAATTACTGCAGACAACAGCTTGAAGATGCTTGGCAATTACGCTCTCGTCGACAAGATCAAGGCGGAATACGGAGAGAAGGTAGCCTGCATTTCGATTGGACCCGCGGGCGAGATGAAAATGTCCGCGGCGTCAATAGCGTGCACAGACATGGAGCAAAGACCCACCCGACACGCCGGACGAGGAGGCGTCGGCGCGGTTATGGGCGCCAAAGGGGTCAAGGTTATTGTGCTCGACGACAGCGAGATGAAGATGCGTTCGCCGAAGGACCCGGAAAAGTTCAAGGAAGCCAACAAGAATTGGGTTGAAGGATTGAGAAAACACCCTGTCACGGGCGAGGGACTTCCCGCTTATGGAACTAACGTGTTGACCAATGTTCTTAATGAGGCGGGTTCATATCCGACGAAGAATTTCATGTGGGGGCGGTTTGACGGGTGTACCAACATCAGCGGAGAGACACAAGCTGCAAGAGAGACTGAGCGCGGCGGATCAGCCACCCACGGTTGTCATCGCGGATGTGTCATTCAATGCTCGGGTACTTATATGAACAAGGATGGCCAGTACCTCACCAAACAACCCGAATATGAGACAGTATGGGCCCACGGAGGAAACTGCGGCATTGACGATCTCGATGCCATTGCAATGCTGGACCGTCTGGACGATGACTACGGCGTCGACACCATCGAGATGGGGGCTACCATCGCGGTGGCGATGGAAGGAGGCATAGCCAAATTCGGTGATGCTCAGGCAGCCATAAACCTGGTGCATGAAGTGGGCAAGGGCACGTACTTGGGACGTATCCTCGGTAACGGGGCCGGGATGACAGGCAAGGCCTTCGGCGTAGAGAGGGTTCCGGTCGTCAAGAATCAGGCTATGCCCGCGTACGATCCACGCGGGGTCCAGGGAATCGGGGTAACCTATGCGACTACCCCGATGGGAGCCGACCACACAGCAGGGTATGCCGTGGCGACAAACATTATGAAGATTGGCGGTTTTGTTGATCCGCATTCGGCCGAGGGGCAGGTGGAGCTATCCAGAAACCTGCAGATTGCAACGGCCGCCATCGATGCAACCGGAATGTGCCTGTTTATTGCCTTTGCTGTCCTTGACCAGCCGGAGACGTTCCAGTCCCTCCTTGATTTGATCAATTCCTTTTACGGGCTGAATTTGACTGGTGATGACGTGACTGCGTTAGGCAAGTCAATCCTGAAGAATGAAAGAGATTTCAACGCCCGTGCAGGCTTCACAGCGGCAGACGACCGGCTTCCGGAGTATTTCAAGAAAGAGCAACTGCCGCCTCACAATGTAACCTTTACGGTGAAGGACAACGATCTGGACACCCTGTTCAACTGGTAAATCAACTGGTAAATCAATTGTAAACAAATTCGACCTGACGGGAGAAGCGCAATTCAAGCCTTCTCCCGTTATTTTTTCCCATACAGTACCACCGTGTCATGCTATTCTCGGCCAAAGGTTTTTCGCCGTCTGGAGACGTTGCTATGAAGACTGAAAACGATAATCAACAGCAAGACCCCTTGAACGAGCATGGTTTGGCAGATGTCTGTATTTTCTGGGATGCGGCCCGACTGGCGGCTTTCTTCCCGCTCTTGCAGAAGGGATTCCTGATCAAGACACTTAGCGGAACAACTATCAGAGCTGTGCTGTGTGAGCAGCTTGGAGTGGCTCCCCAATATCTCGACGAACGAGTAAACACGATCTTTCTGGATGGCAAGGCAGTCGATGATGTTGACTCAGCGATCATCAAAGAAGGTTCGGTGCTGGCTCTGTCCGCGGCCATGCCGGGATTTGTCGGAGCGGCTTTTCGCAAGGGGGGGTACTACGCGCTTATGCGCAAAAACATCACACATGTCGAAGACACAGGACCCACCACAAGTCGGGAAGGTTTTTTCCTTCTCAAGCTTTACAATTTTGTAGCCAAAGAGCTTGGGCCGCTCTTTCTGGAATCAGGCATATGGCTCCGGACGAATGATGTGAAGGAATTGTTTCGGGGTCGGCCCGATGATTTCTGGTCCGGTTGCAGGCGTTGCACCGTGGATGGTCGGGAAGTTGATCTGGCCTATTTTCTGGGAATGCAATGGCTACATGAAGCGGGTATGGTAAGGCTCCGGGTGCTGCAAGGGTAATACCTATAGTTTTGCCCTTTTTGTATGTGGGCACGGGCAAGGCTATAATAAGTTGTTGAAAAAATAAGGCGTTCCTCCTAAATGCGTTTTTGGAAATAAACAGAGGGGGAACGCCATGAACAAGAGGA
>JBKQMK010000077.1:0-4579 GCA_052146735.1 Desulfomonilaceae bacterium
TGAGGATCTGGAAACAGCCACGAAAACTCGCGTCCAACTGGGTCCAATCCATCTGTCAGGCTTAAGAAAGCTCTGTTAACAAATTCTATAGTGTGAGAACGACCGATCAAGAGAGTGGGTGTGGACATTACCTGAAGGAGCTTGCCGAAACTGGCAAACCCGACCCTGCGTAGATCAAAGCTCCCAGAGGAGGTGACATCCTTTGAAAACAATGAGTTCAAATCGATCGTTTCAGTGCGCTCAGGCGTTAGTCCAGAGATATGAACCGGGGCATGCTGCGATTTTGGAGGGAAGTGCAGCAATTTGCCATGGTTCGTGGCGCCTAGGCTTTCGCCCCTGGAGTCATCAGAATTTTCATGCCTGGACATTTGTTAGCCTCACCCCCCAAATAGATCTGGAATCCCGGGGAAACCACACTCATCTCCCCCTTGCCCCTCGCCTTCGGAGCTGGTTTCCGAAGGTCGTGAGACCGGCCCACCAACAGCGTCAATTCGCTGGCAATTCGCTGGGCGAGGTAAGGAACACGAAGGTCGCTGGTGCCAAGAGCCGCATCCGTGAAATCCATAGCCCTCGCCACTCCCACACCCACCTGGAACGGGGAAACACACGTCGCCTTGCCTTGATATATCTTCCCCCAGTCAACGCAGTTTGGTCTAATCCGTCGTCCAACGAGAGTCTCTGTCAATGAATCACCGCCTTACAGTCGAGGGCGTGTCAGGCAGTGGAATCTTGCCTGTAAATGAGAGGTTCCGCGTGAGAATACCCGTCACTTGAACCTGACGAAATCCTTTATGACGTTAAGAGAGTTGATCATGGGATCGAGTTTCTTCCCCAAGCCCGACAGCTCCTGTAATTGACAACCCATTTTGGCCGATTGGTGAAGTATTTGAGACATAATACTGTTTTGAATTCTAAGAATATTGAGAATCTCGTCTATTCTGCTCCTCATTTCTTTTAGTTCTTCGGGAACAGAAGCAACGCCCACAATAAGAGCCTCCCTGACTTGAGTTTTCTCTGTGTTTCCCGCTCGACGGTATCACACGTAGCAGTGGTGACGTCGTAATCAGCCACGCAAACTCCGTGCCATAGGACGGAGTGCAGGAATATTCCCGTGAAAAGCCAGTAAACATGATGCGTTAACGGTCGATTGGCAACATGGATTTTAGTAGAACATATTCTGGGGACATTGGGACGAATGGGTCAAAATGGCTGATCGGTTTCGGTTTCAAATAAACTACCATGATCTCAGTTGCTAAGCTAGGGTCGAATAGACCTGCTCATGGGTGTTTGTGACCCAGAAAACGCAGCGTCGTCATTCGCAGTTTCAATACGTCGCGAATTAGGCTGCCTAACTATGTAGCCTCATGTCTCAGACCACGGACAGCGGCTATTAATGGGACTTATGCGGCGGTCTTGCCATTTCGGGTGGCTTTCACCCCGTGACCAATCCTCGGAAGGTTTCTCGGACCCGAAAAAGCTCCCGCGTTGCCTTCAATGAAATCCCACGGACGCAAAAAATGCCACCCAGTTGCCTCAAGTGCTTCGCATGAACGGGTAATCTCCCATCCTCCATGTTTTTGGCAACTGGGCGGATACATCTTCTCGATGAACCAAAGGAGTTGGAGGTTTGCGGGAAGTCCAACATGGTCCCCACAGTCACTCCGATCCATCCTGAGACAGTAGCATCGCTTGCCGACACCAGCGGCGTACCCTATCCCCGAGGCCGTCCCTGAATCCACTTCAGCTCCGTCGAGGACGCCGAGGAAAGCATCCGAACCACGGATGCCCTCCTCGTTGGCAGCTCCAATGTCTCTGGCGAGGCGAGCAAAGGCTGGGACTCGCTCATAGTGATTCTCGATCTGGGACGCTTCACGAAAGGCTTCTCCAAAATGGATGCTCCAGGGATCAAAGACGACCTCACAGCCGAGTTGAGTCAAGCGAGCCTTGATCCTTTGAAGATAGGGCTTATTCTCGTGAGAAAATCCGAGGGTGAAGCGAGACAGATCTTGAGCATCGTGTCAGTTACTCAGGAACAGTCTATAGCCTGTGCCAAAGGTTTTCGCGTATTCCAACCTCCGGAAGGCATGCCAAACCTGTATACCCGTACTGCTTGCCGTCCCGCTCACCCTCGCGATGTTGGCCCGGCGTTTACATCAGTCTTTACCGTTGCAGAAATCCACAAATTCCTTAACCAAGGGCATATTGGCATTGGTATCCCAATACAGGTAATATGGCCTCATGAGGGGATACGAACTCTCCCCCGAAGCCGGCCGCACCGGAGCCAGCGGAGGGGAACTCGGGTCCCTTTTCAAAGAGAGAGTCTTTACGGCCTCCCCCTTACCCCGCATTTGCAGTACCTCCAGGTCACGAGTATGACAGAACCCGACACATCCGACAGTCTGTGCAACTAGTTGAGTCAGTGCAAGAAATGTATCTGCCTTCTTACTGCCAGCGGGAAAAGGCTTCCCACCCAGCACGTCTTCCTTGAAATGAAAAACCGTTCCTGATTTAGGGTCATCGACCACCGCTAATTGAATCGGTTGATCAGGCCCCCCGACTTCTGACCAGTTCTTATAATCTCCATTGAAAATCTTCCGAAGTTGCTCAACTGTCAGTTCGTTTAGAGTATTAGAAGGGTGGACTACTATTGCAAGTATTCCGTATCCGACTATTTTCTCCGTCAGCTTCATGCCCTTTCCTTCGGCCTCCCTCTTCTCGTTTTCATTGATTTTTCGTGAAGCCATTGCAATTTCTGCTGACCCATCGAAGAGCCTGATGAAGCCGTCGCCAGTGTGCCCACCTATCACCATGACACTCTTGTTTGGATTCTTCTGGTTGAAATCTTTCGCACAATCTCCCATTCTGTGGGTCAAACTGCCTGACCCTGCGAGTCTCAATCGAGTCGTCCCGAAATCGCTTGCGAAAGCATGCGTCGAGGCGAACAAAAGAAGACCCACGGTCAAGTGTGCCAATATGGAAGTATACCGTTTCATGCCATTCTCCCCCTCCGAAGCTCGTTTCATTTCTGAACCCCCTTTTCATCTTGGTTGAATTGTCAGCCCTTGTGTCCGCTTGGGACTCCCCTTGACTCTTTGGTGTTTGGTGAACGAAACACCTTAAATTGCAGGTAGAGCGACTACTTCAAGCAAGTGCCGTGCCACAAAATTGTTCCGATCCGGAGATTGCATGACAAAGCAAGGGAAATGGCAGGGTAACGGCTGTATATGAGAATCGACTTGGATTGTGGATCTTACAGGTGTTGCTGGTGGGACGGGGTCAGTTTGGCTTGGCAATGGCCGCTGTAGAGAAAACATCAATGATGACATGCCTTAACAGCGGGGCAAAGTGACCTATCCCGATACACTCATGGGTCTTTGTGCCCCAGAAAACGCAGCGTCCTCATCCGCAGTTTCAATCTATCGAGAATTAGGCTGCCTAACTATGTAGCCTCATGTCTCCGGCCACCGACAGATCTTGCTGCGTGAGAAGACCAAAACCACCGGCTACCACCGCGGAGTCTTGAACTTTATCACAGACTTTCTCGTCACGCACTATCATTTTTTCCGACTGGGCCTCCGACCGTAAGGCTATAGAAATTGGCTTGCTGGGAAGTACGAATGAGAGGCGCCACGGCTTCCCCATGACACGCTTCCTTCTGAGTGGTTTTTCCTTAGCGGACTGGCACGGCAATAGGGGTGGAATGTACTTTCAGTCCTGTCGCAGAGACAAAACGTGCTGCCATTCATATATAATTACACATACATATCCATCTCTATCTTAAAAAACACAACAGCCCACCTGCTCCTGAGGCTATAATCACAACGTCGATCCTCCACACTACCCAGGAGATCCTTTCCCTATCCCAGGAGGTCAAGGTACTATACCGCTAACTGAACAAGTGGTACATATTTCGGGGGCAGGTCAGGGCGGACGTCTCCACTTGTCTGGCCCTGTAACGTATGATTGCACTCAACTCTTTCGGAATGGAGGCTTTTCTTGGAAACCTCAGCAAGACTCAGAGGGGAGAATTTCCCATGAGGGTAGGGAAAACGATTAAATCAACGCTTCTCATATTGGCTATCGTTGCAGCGGTTCTGCTGCCGGCCCGAACCCTTCTGGGAGAGAGTAGTGCCAAGTCCTCGGACTACAAAGAGCTGAGGCTTTTTCGAGAAGTCATTGGCATCGTTCAGAAGAATTATGTCAAAGACGTTTCGAATAAAGAACTCATTCAGGGAGCACTTAATGGGATGCTTCAGTCTCTGGACCCGTATTCCGAATATTTGAACGAGGAGATGTTCAAGGAACTCCAAGAAGAGACCACAGGACAATTTGGCGGGCTAGGGATCGAAATTACCCGTGAAAATGGGATACTGACGATTGTGTCCCCGATCGAAGACACTCCCGCGTATAAAGCAGGTCTGAAACCCGGGGATCAAATACTCAAGATCGACGGTGAGGCGACCAAGAACATCACCCTGCTCGAAGTGGTAAAACAGATGAGAGGGCGCCCTGGAACCAAGGTTACTCTGACGATCATGCGGGAGGGGTTCAAGGAGTTCAAGGACTACACGCTTGAACG
>JBKQMK010000078.1:0-5731 GCA_052146735.1 Desulfomonilaceae bacterium
GAAAGCCACCGAGTCATAGGTGCTGCGCTCCAGCTTCCGACTTGAAAAGACTCCCGTGGCATATCCGTAAAACAGAAGCGCCACCAACATCTCCGGGTTGTACGGCTGTGAGCCACGGCCAGAATAGGATGCTCTCAGAGGCCGTAGGTCGATTTGCTCCACAATCTCGACCACAAAGCGAGCCAGATGCTTTTCCGGCAACCAGTCCTGAATCGATGGCGGCAACAGGTAGAGCGTTTCTCTATCAACCTCAGCAAATGTTACCTTCATGGATTTGGCCCCTCGAATAACCATCTGATTTGTAAGAGAAATATACAAGGGCACGGCTGTGCAATGCAAGCGCAAAATGCCACTAACTTCCATAATATCATCATGTTGACGGAATATATGTCGCTAGAATGGGGGACGGTCAGGGTAAGTCCGACAGGCTCCTAGGCTGTACAACACACGGCTTCATTTTCCGACGCACTCTTTTTCTCCTTTCAAGTTCCATTCTCCTTAGACGCCGAGACCCCGACACCGTTGCCGAGTCTTTAGCCTCTTCATTCTAATATCCTTTAACATATTGAATTACCATTGAATTACCGGGGAATACGTGCCGCTTCATATAATTACTCGGAATTGCGTCTTTCTCGCGGAGGACAGAAATTCTGACCCTTCCGAAAAAATTCAATCAAATGCCAAAGGAGCACGAGGATGAAAAAGAAGACAAAAACAATGGATGATACAGAAGCGGCCCGCATGTGCGAAGTTGACGTGCAGGCATTCCTCAACGAAATGAAGGGAAAACTGGCGCTCACATTTAAAGATAATGAAGCAGCCAAAGCAAGAGTGAGCGCTATCAAAATTGACCCTGAAACCCAAAAAATCCTTGAGCCGGCGCTGGAGATCGTAGTTCAAGCTGATATCTGGGATTCAAGAAACGAACTCAAGCGGATGTGGATACAGGGTCGTTTTATGCAGGTAGCTGAAAATATCTTCAGCTACCGCAGGGTCAAAGGTGGGATCACGGGCGGTATTCGGGGTGTCTTGAAAGCCCTGGGCTGGAGTAAATCCCAGGCGTATCGGGCAAAAAATCTCATCGAAACCTTTGAGGATGCCTTGCTGGAGATGCCCCCAGAAATCAATGCCGCGAAACTTCTAGCACTGATTGAAAAGCAAAAGCAGGAAAAGAGGAAGGGGAAGAGTTTCGAGCCGGTTTCCTGGCTTGATGAGCATAATGATGACCTTCGCGCCGCGAATAGTGTTGAAGCGGTGCAGGAAATCCTGGGAACTGTGAAGGAAAAGAAAATCCCGAAGCCAAAACCTGTCGAAACCGAGGTGGAACCTGATCCAAGGGTGGAAGAAATAATCGTTGCGAACATTACAGCTAAGGTTAAGCGCAGTGGTGATGGGTTGACTGACGTGGTGCTGAAATCCCTGTCCGACACGCAGGTTGATGGCTTGAAGAGATGGCTGAATGCCCAGCAATACCTCGAAGACGCTACGCAAAGTGTCCCAACGCGGGACACTTTGGATGATGAGCCGGTTCAGCAAGAGCCGAATGAGGATGAAGTACCTGACACCTTCAAATATCTGTTGGGCCGGGTGACTGCGAAAACCGGACAGTGGGCGGAGGAACCTCCATCCTCGACCGTCTGGAACTTATTCGGATGGACCAACGATGTGATTGACGTGGCCATAGACAACTGGGCAGAGCTGGAACTCGAGGACAAGAAGCCTCAAGAGCCGGATATGGATTTTATCCTGGAATACTCGGGAGACGTGGTAAAGGCGGCCAAGAAAATCATTCTGGAGACTGGGTTTCCACGCGTCTGAGATTTTCCTGTCAACAACAACCCGCATCGCGGGGAATCAACGAAAGTATCGAGAGGCAATACCATGGAATATTGTAAATACATAGACCAGGAGCGGATGGAGAGCTTAACGAGGGCTTTTTTGGTGGAGCTTTTTGGTTTAGGCAAGCCGGTTACGTACGAGGACTTTGAAGAAACGTACCCGGCATCCTTTGAAGGGTACCAGAAAGAACTCGCTGATAGACCAACGGCCGATTTGGAGAAAGCCTCTGTCGTGAAGGCCAAGATCGCTCGTGTTTTGGAGATCAGGCAGGCCGAAGAGGCAAAGAGAGCGATAGATAAAGAATTGATGCATGCCGTTTGCTACGGGACATGGAAGGAGGTCAAAGACCTACTAGCCCGAGGGGCCGATCCTAATTACAACGATGGAAATACGTTTAACGTATTGAGTCGTGCTGTTTTCGGTCGGAGGGGGGACATTGCTAAACACCTCATCGACCATGGAGCTGATGTAAATCAGAGGAATGACGATGGCACCACGCCTCTTTTGAAGGCTGGATTTTGGCACGGAGAGTGGTTGCAGTTGATCACCTTCCTGCTCAATCGTGGAGCAGACATCAACGCAGTGGACCGAGACGGTTCCACCACTCTAATTCAGGCGATTCGCTGGCGTCGCTACGGCCAGGCGAGATTCTTAATTGAAAGAGGGGCTGACGTCAAAGTCAAGGATTTGTCCGGAAACACGGCATTGGATCTTCTTAAATATGTTAGAGGCGAAGCAGCCAGAGAATTGCGAAAGCTATTGAAACAGCGCGTTTGACGACACCTTTAGCAAATGGGGGAGCAGCAGGAATTTCCTCTGGTTCCTGCTGCAATACTCCCATTTACAAACTTCTATGAAAACCTCTTCTCAAATGACGCCACAAAGGAGACGACAAAATGGCATCAGCAAGCAATCTAAGATGGCCTGGCGCAAAAACCAGAGCCGTTCAGCAAATACTCGAACACTTCCCTCAGAACGTGAATGAGGTGGCCTCAATCTTTCTCGGAGGCGGAAGCGTTGAACTCGCACTCTGCGACCGAGGCGTGAAAGTGTCGGCCTATGACAGGTGTTCGTACCTAATTAACTATTGGCAGGTTTTGCTGAGAAGTCCCGAACGATTGGCCAACCGCATGGAGTCTCTGTTTCTGCCCAAAATGCAGGCCATGGAGAGACAATTCTTTTACCGTCTACAAAAAGGAATCAACGTCATTGATGATCCTTGGGATAGGGCAGGCTGCTTCTTTACGCTTAACCGTGCCAGCTTCTCAGGCACAACCCTGGCGGGCGGTATGAGTCCAGGCTTCGAGAGGCTGAACGAGAATTGTATTGAACGGCTCCGACAATTCTCATGCACAAACCTTCGGGTGCAGTGTCAGGATTTTCGGCTTTCGATCCCGGCCAATTCAGGAAAGTTTTTGTTCCTTGATCCACCGTATGTGCTTCCTAGAGGAAAAAACAACTTGTATGGCGTCAAAGGAAGGTCACACAAATTGTTTAACCACCTGGCGCTGGCCCGATTGCTCAAGTCACGACCAAATGGCGGTTTCATCCTTTGCTACAACGACTGCGAGTTCATCAGGGATTTATACAAGGAGTATCGGCAGATTCCATTGAAGTGGGCTTATGGCATGGGAAAGATCAAAGAATCTTCCGAGATCCTCATCATTGCGTAGTGCTGTAATCGGAGAGGGGCGGCCAGTGTGGGCTAATGCTGGTCTAAGTCAATCTGGTTCCAGTGTAGCCCGAACACGGCTGTTGCCTCTCCGCAATTTCAGGTGCTTACAGGTTCACACAAAATCTTACTCAAAATCGTCTTTCTTCTAAATACCGAGGAGGTGTGATTATGGCTTCAATAAATCCAAAAGAATTTCCAAATCCAGTCAACGTGCGTCTCTCCGAAGACCTTGTAGAGACGATTCGTGAACAGGCCCTCACAAGCGAAAGAACCCTGAGTGGCCAAATACGATGGCTCCTCCAGAGGGCCGTGCAGGAGGAGGAGAAGGAGCCAAGGGTGGGGTGAATCCAAGATGAAAAAGAAAATTGAAAAGCCGTCCAATTGATGATGCGCAGCGGGACGGCTCAATTCAATAAGGCAGAAGATGGAACGAGGAGCGAAGGGTTATGGATCAAACCCATTCTGTGCAGAAAGACATCTACCGGGACTGACAAAACCTGCCGTGACCGGCGAACACATTCTCTGCCTGACGCTCTCATCTATTTTCTAATTGGTGGAGATAATAAATCATGAAACGAGAGAAAATCAGCCCACAGGAGTATCGGGCAAGACTCGACCAGGCTGTCAACGCCAAACGAGGTAGATGGAGAACCCTACCGAGGGCAATTGCAAGCTCCAGAGCATTTGCAGAGTTGAGCAAGAGCGGACTTATAGTTGTTTTGGCAATGCTGGATAATCTTACCTACCAGGGGAAATCTAAGAGAAAAGGTCGTAACGGTCTGGAATGCTGCGGTTTGCCTTTGGACAACAATGGAGAGTTCGTGATCACCAACAATGAACTCATAGCCAGAGGGCTGAAATCTCCCGACAGCATCGCACGGGGCAGAAAAGAGGCTTGGGAGTTTGGATTCTATGACGTGGTAAAAACCGGGACTCTCATGAATTACGGAGTATATCGTTACAGCGAGAGATGGAAGAAGTTTCCCAACGGAGAATATCTGCCACTACATGAGCGCTTACCAGGCAAATGTCTGTATCCCAGAGAGAAGAAGACTCAATCAAACCCTACTTCGGAAAACGTAGTTACCACTACTTCGGAAAACGTAGTTAAGGGAGGTGGCAGTGTAACTTCGGAAAACGTAGTTATAGAGACCGGATCTCCTGCTACGGATTCCGTAGTTAATATAATAATGTACCAAGCACATAAGGCAGATGTACAGGTACAGGAAAGAGATCAGAGAGGAGAGCAAGACAGAGAATTACCTCCAAGAATCCTCTGCCCAGCATCCCCAGAAGACAATCGAGACCTCATCACCGAAGACCCAATTACTTCGGTCACCAGCACAGCCGAACCCGTTCCACTTCATCACAGTTGGTTCCTAGATTGTTTTTACTCTGCTTGCAGGTTGAGGGGCGTGGAGGCAGACTTAACGCTCACTCCACCCCTCGCCTCTACCTTAGATGATTGGCTAGACGAGAGGCTGAGAAGAGGACGTTATCACGGTCGGACATTTCTTTGTGATGAAAATATAAATAATATCAAAGAGAAATTGAGTCAGATTGTCTCCCAGTGGGAGTTCATACGACTTCCAGCAGCCTTCGGTCAACCGATTGATGTACCACCCCTTCCAAACCTGACCTTCTTGATTACCAATCTTGAAGTTATTTTCTGCTGGGTGTCCGAGCAAAGACAATGTGGGTTGGAGGGAATTTTGGAAGAGTTTGGCATCATGGAGCAGTCTGCTCCTGCTGGATACACGCACTGAAACTGGATTATGAAAGGAAAAACTATGAAAAAGAGTGAAAAGACCGCGAAAGTAGAGAATAACCCTGGTTTTTCCAGGTGATGATGGACGAAAACGAAAAATCTGAGACGACGCCACCTTAATAGGGATGCTCAGATCCTAACTATCCAAGAACGGAGACGAAAATATGGGTTCATTGAGAGATTGGAGAAGGGACACCACCGTAATAGACAAACCATTTAGAATCACGCCCTCCCACCGGTTCAACCGCCATTTCCAGCAATTCGTAAAAGGGGCGCAAAGGATAACAGGTGTTAGTAAGAGATTATTGGTCGAACAATGCATCGGACGAGACCTGGCACGAATCGTCTATACCGGGCTTTTGGGCGATAAAAGAGTCTGGTGCTTCGTTGACCTCAAGAATGGAGATGTGTTGGGGGTAGAATTCTGGAAAATCCCAGGCACACCGAGA
>JBKQMK010000079.1:0-7402 GCA_052146735.1 Desulfomonilaceae bacterium
ACTTCGTCATCATGCTGGTAGATGGAGCGGGATGGCACAGATCTCACGGCCTGAGGATCCCCGAGAACATACGACTGATACAACAGCCGTCACATAGCCCGGAACTTAATCCCGTCGAGCATCTGTGGGAAGAATTGAGGGAAAAGTACCTCCCAAACAAAGCATTCAAGTCACTCGATGCCGTCGAACACGCCCTGTGCAAAGGATTGCGAGACCTTCATGACGATCCCGGAAGAGTCAGATCGATGACGAACTTCCCTTATTTGCAAGTTGTTTGTTGAATTGCGAAATGGTATCAATTTCTCTTACAGAGGCCGCCCTGTCCAACGGCTCATCAGGGACTTCAAGAGATTCATAGCGGAACCTAACGGCAAAGACATTATATTCTACCAGATCCCAGTATCTCTCCACATCTTGGCCACTGCTTTCCAGGAGATCTAGGAGTGCGCTTATGTCGTGCGTTAAAGGATGTTCTCTACCCAGGATGGCCGCCCATGGTTTGAGGGATTTTTCAATCGCTTGTTGGGCATGGAATCCGAAGATTTCATAGTCAAAAGCCTCAGCATCCGCCATACCCTTCAGTGCCCTGAGATCCTTGTTAGCCATCGCGAGAATAGCTCTCGCTTGCCTAAGATCTGTCATAAAGCACCTTGCCCTCTCTCAAAGCCCTGGCAACCACATTGTTCAAAGAGTGTCGCCAATATTCCACCTCGTCTCGGCTGTAAACTAGAATGTCCTTTGGAAAGGGAAAGGATGCTAGAGCGCGCCAAAGCCGAGCCATTTCTTTCCGCCGGCTTTTCTTTTCTCCGAAAGGGTCTGATTCAATTATCAGTAGGTCGATGTCTGAGCCTTGCCGGGATGCTCCTCCGGCTTGGGAGCCAAACAAGATAATCTGCTCCGGGTTCACGGCATTTACAATCACTTGTATCATTTGTTCAAGATTCTGTTCTGTCAGCCCTGCCAATTCCAAGACTCCTTCGAGCGATTAGGTACGTGAGTACACTGAACATGTCCCGGAATCGCCCCGCTCTGGTCAGCCTATTCTACCGCTTCCCTCTCTGAGCTGAGCGTCCTGGGGAGTTCCTCGATCACGTCAGTGGCAATTACCGGGGCGGGACCGACTCGTGCTACGATGTTGTCCGCAGCCAGTCCGTGCAAGTACACTCCGAAGGGGAGGGCCTCTTCGGGCGGGATGCCCTGGACAAGCAGGCCGCCAAGGATGCCGCTCAGGACGTCCCCCTGCCCACCGGATGCCATCCACGGGGTTCCTGTGGTGTTCACAATGATTCTGCCGTCCGGCGATGCTGTCAAGGTCCGAGCGCCTTTCAAGATCAGCCATATTCCGTAATCAGTCGCCAAGGACCTCGCAAGGCCCATCCTATCCTGCTGGACTTCTCTCACGGTCTTGCCCGTGAGGCGGGCCATTTCGCCGGGATGAGGGGTCAGAACTACGCGAGTCTTGGTCTGCCGAAGGACGTCCAGGTTTGGCGCGAGAGCATTGAGCCCGTCCGCGTCAATAACCAGCCGCCTCTGGTAGACAGCCAGCAATTTGTTAATCAACTCGGAGATGCCTTCAACGGTGGATAGGCCGGGACCCAGTACTACGCAGCGTTTCCCTTCTGCAAGCTTGAGAATACGATCAACCGCTGCCGAGCCTAGATAACCCGGTACGCTCTCAGGGAGCGGCTCAGTCATCTCTTCGGTAAGCTTGGCTTCGAGAATCGGATTCAGAGAAGCAGGGACCCCTACTGTCACAAGGCCGGCGCCAATGCGAGAGGCAGCTCTCGCTGCCATTGCAGGCGCCCCGGTTCTTCCCGGAGATCCTCCCACAATAAGTAAATGTCCGAAGATTCCCTTGTGCGCTTGGGCATCGGAACGCAGTCGCCAAAACTCTACGGCATCCGGTCTTTCGTAAAGCCAGGCTCTGGGCGGATTTTTCTCGATTGCATGGAGAGGAATGGAGATGTCTACGACCTCCACCTTTCCGCAGATTTCCAGGCCAGGATACAGAGCCATTCCCAACTTCTTGAAGCCGTACGTGACGCTCAAATCCGCCTGAACTGCACAACCGAGCACACGCCCCGTGTCCGCGTCGAGACCTGAGGGGAGATCAACCGCAACGCGCAGAGCGTTGACCCGATTGATCTCAACGATGGATTCGCGATAAGGCGAACGAACCTCTGAGTTTAGGCCTGTCCCAAGAATGGCGTCGACAACTACTTGGCTTTGACGCCATTGGCGAACCGCCTGCTTAAGTGATTCCTCGTCCGTCACCTCATAAACGCGGGAACTCATGCGTTCGAGGACAAGGAGATTGACCAGCGCGTCCCCCTTTATCTTTTCGCGGGGGCTGAGGAGGAAAGTTTGCACATCAGCCCCATGATTCATCAAATATCGAGCGATAACGTACCCGTCGCCACCGTTGTTTCCCGGGCCGGCCACCACGGATACCTTGAGGTCCCGGACGTCGCCACCGAGGTGGGTCTTCAGAATATGAAACGTAGTTCGTCCTGCGTTCTCCATAAGGACAACACCGGGAATACCGTACTCTTCAATGGCCGCTGCATCGAAGGCTCTCATCTCCTCCGCGGTGACAAGATACATGAAATTTCCCCCTTGGTAGTCGCCAAACGTCCGTGAGGCTCAAGGCAGCTCAGCCGAGAGAGGCCCGCGCTTGCCCGTTGCCATGAAGTCGCACGCATATCCTGCGCAGAGCATGCTGTACCTCCCTATTTGCTCCAACGTGATGAGCCCGCTTATTTCTCCGGCTCTAAGTATAGGTACCGCTTTGCTGCCGCTTGCCTGAATCTTGTCAAGAATGTCGATTAGAAGAGTGTCCTCAGCCGCTGTGGGAAAGTCGCTGGTCATCGCCTCCGACACGAGCATAGAGGGGCCCTGCTTGTGCAGTGCATTAACGAGGGTATCTCTAGTAACAAGGCCGACCAGCCTGCGATCGTCCACCACAGGGAAATCCTCCTGGAACCCCCGACAATAACGTTCGGCCACGGCTCCCACAGTTTCACGTGGGGAGAGGACGTCTATGTCTCTCACCATGGCAGCTCTAGCAGTTACGCCTTTGAGTGGGAGCATGATACCCAACTGCCGCTCTTCGGCTTCCGCTCCCATGTACACGAACAGTGCTATCAGAATCATAAACACGTTCATGGACAACAGGCCGAGCAAGAACAACCCGATAGCAAGAGCCTGGCCGATTCCCACTGCGATGCGAGTCGCCTTCAACGGACTCATGTGCAGTCCCAGAAGTCCTCGAAGCACCCGTCCTCCGTCCATAGGAAAAGCCGGTATCAAATTGAAGATTGCAAGGATAAAATTCACTGCGGCAAGTTGCGTGAGAAGATTGCCCCGCATTGCGACGTTCCAGAAACTGAGCCCGTACCCCAGCAGGTCAGATACGAACCAAAGCGAAATGGCAAGAACCAGACTCGCTGCGGGTCCTGCCGCGGATATCAGGACCTCCTGCCGCGGTTCTTCAGGAGTAGTGGGCATTCGTGCCACTCCACCGATGGGAAGTAGCGTTATGTCCACAACATTGATTCCGTAATGGCGAGCGACCATGGCATGGCTCAGCTCATGGAAGACCACCGATGCAAAAATCAGCCCGACGAAAATCAGACCGTGCAGTCCCCCGATGCCTATAATGGAGCCGCCGGCAGCGTATACGATAAGCAGCAAAAACAAAAAGGTAATATGTACCTTGAGTGGGATTCCCAGGATTGAACCGATTCTAAACGACCATTTCATTGATTTTGTCTCCTTGAATCATCTTCCCCCGCCGAGCCGTCAGGTCAACAGGACGAGCGTTCCGCACTGCCATCAAGAAGTGAAAAAAGAAATCGCCTACTGTCCTTCGCGCACGAAAGCTCATCTGCACAATTGAGCGTCTAACATTAACCTATTCTTTACCACAGATTAGTGCCCTGGTCTCTTTTTGCAAACAAAACAATTTTGTAGTACGCTTTTATGGGCTCTGGTTTAGCAGAGCGCTTGGACCCCATTGTAATTCTTCCTTGAAAAGTCCGCGGCCTCCGACGAAATCGAGGGAGAATTACGCGGGTCACAAGGCCCGAAAACTGAGCCGGCTCAACTGAATGGAATGGCACGAAATATTGAGTCTGGCTGACGTCTGACACTGAGGTTCCTGTGATCGAAATCGGTGAAGCGCAACGTAAGGTCTTGGAGGAGATTCCCGTCCTCGGGAGGGAAAGGGTATACATAGTCGAGGCGCTTGGACGCGTCCTCGCCCAAGATGTAGCAGCGAAGCGAGACGTACCTTCCGGAGACAACTCCGCTATGGACGGATACGGCTGTCGCCACGAAGACGTGGCTGGTGCGAACTCGACCAGTCCCGCAAAATTGCGGATAATTGGCGACGCTCCGGCCGGGAAGCCTTTCGGTGGCACGGTGGGGGCGGGTGAAGCGGTCCGCATTATGACGGGCGGGTTGATTCCTTCGGGAGTAGACACTGTGGTCATGGTCGAATATACCCGGGCAGAAGGGGACCATGTTCTCTGTCTCCGGGATCCCGGCCCAAGTGCACATATTCGCCTGCATGGGGAAGACGTGAAGGCCGGAGAGATCGTGCTTGCGGTGGGAGACATCATCAGACCGCCGGAAGTGGGGATGCTTGCCACGCTAGGGCACGCTTACGTGCATGTTTATCAACGTCCCATTGTAGCCATTCTATCTACAGGAGACGAACTAGTTGACCTGGACGAGCCCTTCACCGATGGAAAGGTGGTTTGTTCCAACAGTTACAGTCTGGCCGCCCAGGTGATTGAATGCGGCGCCATACCGCTCTCCCTGGGAATAGCCTCCGATGACGAAGCAGATCAACGCGCTCGCATTTCGGACGGGATGAGGGCCGATGTTATAATCACGTCCGGTGGTGTGTCGGTTGGAAAATACGATCTGGTCAAAGATGCTCTCTCGAAACTGGGAATGAGGGTTAAGTTCTGGAAGGTGGCCATGAAACCGGGCAAGCCGCTCGTGTTCGGCACAATTGGGAACAAACCCGTATTCGGTCTTCCGGGCAATCCCACGTCGGCCATGATATCCTTCGAGCAGTTTGTGCGGCCGGCTCTGTTGAAGATGATGGGGCACGGGAGCCTTTTCAGGCCACTGATTGAAGCGACACTCTCGCAAGATGTGGGCATCACATCTGATCGACTCCACCTGGTAAGGTGCAAACTTTTCGAACGAGACGGCAATATGATGGCGGTGTCCACCGGTAGCCAGAGTTCCGGCGCTCTTCGATCAATGGTCCAGGCTGACGGATTAATGATTCTTCCCCCCGAGGAGGCCCCCTTTTCTGCCGGCCACCGCGTGCGGGTACAAGTACTGCACACGAATAGTCCCCTTAGTCCTCAATCCCCCTATAACTGAGTCCAGCAGGAGTCGGCCGAGAGACAGGCTCTATAATAGCCCGTATTCTTTGATTTTTTGGAGTAGGGAAGGGTAGCTGATCTCAAGGACCTGAGCGGCTTGGGAACGGTTCCCGCCAGTGCGGTTGAGCGCTCTGATAATAAGGGTCCTTTCCAGGCCCTTGCATGCCTTCTTGAGCGACATGGTCTCTTCCTCGGCGTATGCAATAGGGCCGCCGGCGTCGGAGACGCGAATATCGCTCGGAAGGCATTCCAGAGTAATCGCATCTCCCACTGTGAGTATCATGGCCCTTTCGACGACATTTTGAAGCTCTCGCACGTTTCCCTTCCAGGGGCAATTGAGTAGGGCCGTCCTTGCCTCCCTGCTGATGTGACTGATTCTGAGCCCCATCTTTTTGTTGAAAATGTCTACGAAGTGCTCCACCAAAGGAATTATGTCCTCCTTTCGGTCCCTCAAGGGAGGAACCTCGATGTGTACAACATTGAGGCGGTAAAACAGGTCTTTTCTCAAAAGACTTGTTTCCAAGGCAACTTCCGGATCCACGTTTGTTGCTGCCAAGATCCTTACGGACACGTGCCGGGGGACAGTCTCCCCCACCCTGCGCAGTTCTCCGGAATCGAGGATCCTCAAGAGCTTCACTTGGAGAGAAGGCTCCATACTTGCAACCTCGTCAAGGAGCAGTGTTCCTCCATCCGCCTCCTCAAAGAGACCCGGCTTTTCGTCTGAGGCTCCTGTAAATGCCCCCCGCGCGTGCCCAAACAACTCCGTCTCAAGGAGAGCGGCCGGAATGGCGCCGCAATTGACAGCCACAAAAGCACCGCGGGAGCGGGCGGAACAACGGTGAATCTCCCGCGCCATCATCTCTTTGCCAGTCCCAGATTCGCCGGTGATGAGCACTGCGGAATCTGAGTGCGCTACCTGGTGAACCGTATCCAGGACCGCTTTCATGGGCGGGCTCTTCACAACGATCCCCGGGCTTCCTTCAATTCGTAGCAGCCTGCGCCGAAGGCGCACCACTTCTCGCCTTAACCTCTCCCTTTCAGAAGCCTTACGGAGAGTTAACACCACTTCATCGGCCTTGAATGGCTTGGAAATATAGTCGTAGGCCCCCTTGCGCATCGCCTCAAGCGCCAGTTCGATGCTGCCGTAGGCGCTCATGAGAATAACTATTGTGTCGATCCCACGACCTCGCAGGTGCTCCAGGAGCTGAATGCCGTCCATGCCGGGCATTCGAACATCGGAAAGAATAAAATCAAACATATCGCTTTCGGCCAGTTCAAGAGCCTGCTGGGCTGAGCCCGCGCACAGGGGCTCGAATCCGTCCTGTCTGAGAATTGTGCTGAGCATGTGCAGCATGTTCGGCTCGTCGTCTACGATCAGGATCTTTTGGGGCTGTTCATGCATAGCTGACCCACCGCCGACCGGATAATAATTCGACTGCAAGGCTATTCTCGCTGCAATACGAGATTCGGGATGCCGCGTCAAATTTCGAAGCCAATGTGGTACGAGTCCGAGTTTAACCCCAGCGCGCAGAATATTCCATGCCCGAGACGTCCAATTCGTAATTCGGGTGACGTATTCTTGGCCTGGAGACGATCAAAGAGGATTCGAGACCATGGTATTGGTGGAACAGGCATCCTGCCTGTCCCACCAAAGTTGCCCGAAAGACCGCACCGAACTTTGGAAACCGAGTACTAAGTATGCGTTGAGTTTCGCACGGACATAGACTCGCCTAAAAGTGTGTCATTGCGAGCGAAGCGAAGCAATCTCAAGCACCGGACGGCGGAGATTGCTTTCCCGCGAAACGCGGGATTTCATTCCTAACAATGACAGAGGTGGCGACGTGCCCCCGTATAAGCGGGTGCTTGCGGCAAGGCCACATTCTCCTTGACATATCTAAGTAATTACTTTAATATAGGCGTGTATATATTGGACATCATGCATTTTAGTTAATATAGATGTGCGTGAGTCCACCGGGAGGATGGTCCATGAAAACAAG